>CAMAUG010000094.1 GCA_945861255.1 Candidatus Sulfopaludibacter sp. SbA3 | reverse complement strand
CCCTCTACCAAATCCTACAGGTTCTCAGCGTCACCTTGTTCGAGCAAACGCCCATTCTACGGGCCTTTGACGACACTTACTCCCAGGAAAAATCAGACCTATTTTCTAACCAGTTGAGCCTGCTCGACTTATAGCCGGACACTACTGCGAGTGGACCATGTCCTGACCATGGCATTCGATCCGGCGCAGGTACGCACGGACGCGGCGCGCACACGCGAATTTTACCGGGAACTGCTGGACCGCGTGACCGCGCTGCCGGGCGTGGAGCAGGCCGCGCTGGCGCAGTCCGTGCCGTTCGGCATGACGGCCGCGCAGAAGCAAGTGCGGATTGATGGGGAGGACGGCCCGCTTGCGGCGTGGAGCAATGCGGTGACCCCGGAATATTTCACGGTGATGCGGATGCCTGTGCTGGAGGGCCGCGCGTTCACCTCCGGCGACAGAATCGAGAGCCCGCGCGCCGCAGTGATCAACCGGGAGCTGGCGCGGCGCTTTGAGCGGCGCGAGAGAACCGCTCTCGGGCAAACCATGCAAATGGATGGACGCAGGGTGGAAGTAGTGGGCGTCGTACAAGACGCGAAGTACTTCGATTTGAGCGAATCGCCGAAACCGTTTCTATATCTTCCATTCGCGCAGAGTCCCGCTTCCCGCATGGTGCTGCACGTGAAGACCAAGGGTGCTCCGGAGGCGTTGGTTTCCGCAACGCTGGCGGCGGCGCGCGGCATCGACGCGGGGCAGCCGGTGAGCGAGATCCGGCCGCTGCGCGAATCCGTGGAGGGCGGAGCGCTGTTCGGCATCAGAATCGGCGTGCGCCTGACGATGGCGGCCGCGGCCTGTGCACTGCTACTTGCGCTTGCGGGCTTGTACGTAACGGTTGCCGGCACCACGCTGCGGCGGCGCCGCGAGATGGGAATGCGGAAAGCGCTCGGAGCCGGGCGTGGAGCGGTGCTCGCGCTGACCGTGCGCGAAAGCGCCGCGATGGCGCTGGCGGGAGTCGCGCTGGGAGCCGCAGGAGCGGCGTTCGCCACGCGCTGGCTGGCTGCGTTCCGGATGGGAGCCAAGAATCCTGACGTTGGTGTCTTGGCCGCCGCCGCCGGAGTTGTCATCGTCATGAGCCTGGCGGCCTGCACGCTTGCTTCGTGGAAATCTTCCGGCATGGAACCTGCGGTGGCGCTTCGGGAAAGAGTCTGACGAATCGCGGTTCGAACAGGATGGCGGTTTGCCGGAGCGGAAAACCTGGAATCCCCAGTTACTGTGAGGCGCGCCTGAAATGGGCGTCGGCCCAGTGGGCAGAAAGGGGTGTGAGTCATGGGAGATCCTATCATTTGCTTTCCGCCGTCTCCGAACGGCGACTAGTGCGGTGAGGTGAGGTGAACCGGTGGGGGTCCGATGCGGGCTCCCACCACGGTACTCGACGCGCCCGGTCCGCGACGGGTGTCGGCGGCCACGCGATGAGCCGCCACCGGAAGGGCTGATAGATTCACAGGTGCGGCGGGTGCCAGCTATGTGAAGCCAGCTATCTTGATGCCCATGCTATTCTAGTAACAGCTGGAGAATAGAGCCATGATGAATTTCGATACATTGCCGCTTAAGTAGTACTGGCTGAGCTAACTCTTCAGTTGCTCCACTTCCAACGGGAAGCGAGCGGTTAACGAAGTCAACTGCCCTCCCGGCGCCAGATCCCTCCCCAGGCTTGTCCGCCAATCTTCCAAATCGCCATTCGCTTGCGCGATTGTCTTCGAGGCGCGCACATCGTCGAGAGCCAATTGCTCATCGCCGATCACCGCCCGGTAGCAGGCGCGATTGAAATGCGCGCGCCGCAGGTACCGCCTGGATTCGGCGTTAGACAACTTGCCCGCACTGCCGGCCTCGAGGAGTTCCCCAAGGTGATTGATCGCCGCGCGCATATCGCCTTCCTTACAGGTGATCCAAGCGAGGCCGAGAAGAGCACACGGGCCGGAAGAATTTCATCTTAGTCTTCCCTCCCTCCAATTGTGCCCCATCACGTATTGTGTCGTGAAAGACCGGCGGGCGGCCAGCGGGTGGAAAGAACTAATGCGCGCTCACGGCCCGCACGATGTGCGTTTTCCACACGTGGGCGAACAGAGGGAACGCTTTCGGTTTGCGGCGGCCCGCCACCATGCGGATCACCTCCACGGCGGCCCAGGCGAAGTAGATCCACATGACCGCCAACGAGGCCGTGCTGCTGATGAACGGAATCGCGAACAGCACGCCGAGCGCGGTGGCCTCCCACCAGACCAGTTCCATGTTCATCAGGAAAATCAAACCCATCAGGGCCTGGCCGAGCGTGAGCCACAGCTCCAGCTGCTGTTTATCGTCAAACACGATGGGCGCAGCCGTCCCGACGCTGAACGAATATACGATGGGCAGCATGCCGGTCAACATGGTCCACTGGTTGATGTTGCTGGAGACCATGTTCATCAGCGCCATGGCGCCACGATTTTCGCGGCGCGCCCAGTAAAGCGTGGAAGCCATTTCCGGAAATTCGCTCACCAGCGGCGCGATCCATTGTACGAACACGAATTCCGGCATGCCGGCCAGGACAGCCAGCGCCAGCAGGCTGGACAGAAACGGTTCCGCGCTGAAATAGATCAACGCCCCGCCGGCGAGAAACAACACGGAAATGGAAATGATGCGCCTGCGGCGCGGGGCCAGCACAATGGAGCGCGGGATGGCTTCCAGGTCGTCGATTTCTTCATGGTCTTCGGCCGGAAGCCGGCTCAATATCCACAGATACCCTGCGTAGATGGCGCCGAGCACCAGCGCGTCGTAGATAGTGAGCGTGCCCTTGATCGCGATTACGGGAATATAGAGCAGCGGCACCATCAAACCGACCACCTCCACGGCGTGATGCTCCTGGAGTTCGATTCTGCGCAGTGGAATGCCCGTGCGGCGCCTCTGGAACCAAGCCGCGGTGAGATAGATCAGCGGCCATCCAATCCCTGTCAGCAGGCGTAGCGCGCCAGTGAGGTTAGCCAAGAGCAGATGGGTCTGCTGATGCCACGCGAGCACGGCCTCCACCGCGAACTCCGGCAGTGTTTGCAGCCAAGCCAGAATAGCCAGCGCGAAGCCTTGCGCCACGAAATACTGCGAAGCTTCCGCCGCCCAAGCGATCATCAAGGCGGCAATCAGGATGGCCGGCGCGGTCCACAGGACTGTACCGGCACCGTGCTCCTGCAACGGGGCGGCGAACAGTAGGAAGGAAAAGAACAGGGAAAATACGATGGGCGGCAATAGCCCATGGTACAACGAACGTATGGCCAGTTATCGCGTTCAGACGCAGCAGCGCGCCTATGACGCCATCGTAGAGCGAGGATGCATCGCCCGGGTCACCGAATTTCTGCCGGCCCGAGCGGGCAGGATTTTCGTGGTAACCACCGCCGATGTGTGGGGTTTTCACGGCGGGCGCGTAGAAAAAGCACTGGGAGGCCGCGACCACAAGGTCTTGTTTTTTCCGGGCGGCGAACCGCGCAAGCGCATGGCGGAGGTGGAGGCGCTGGCGGAACAAATGATGGATGCGGGCGGCGACCGCTCCAGTGTCATCGTCGCGTTCGGCGGCGGAATCGTGACCGATGTTGCGGGCTTCCTGGCGGCGGTATTCATGCGCGGAGTTCCGGTGATTCAGATCGCCACCACGCTGCTGGCGCAAGTGGACGCGGCGGTGGGCGGCAAGACCGGTGTCAATCTGGTGGCGGGTAAGAATCTGGTGGGCGCGTTTTATCAGCCGGTGGTGGTCTTGATCGATCCTGAAGTGCTGGACACATTGCCGGAGCGCGAGTATCGCGCGGGATTGTATGAGATCGTCAAGTGCGGCGTGATTCGCGACGCCGAATTGTTCGGCATACTGGCGGACCGGGCGGACCGCGTCATCGCGCACGAGCCGGAAACGGTGGACGCGATCATCGCCGGCGCGGTGAAGATCAAAGCCGAAGTGGTCACCGCCGACGAGCGTGAGGGCGATCTGCGGCGCATCCTGAACTTCGGCCACACGGTGGGGCATGCGCTCGAAGCCGAGACGCATTACGAGCGCTTCCTGCATGGAGAGGCGGTGGCCTTCGGCATGCACGCCGCCACCGGCATCGCCGAACTCAGCGGGCGCCTGAACGCCGCCGATGCGGCGGCTATTCATGGCGCGATTCGCCGCTACGGCCCGATTCCTTCACTGGAAGGGATTTCCGCCACGAATCTGCTGGCGCGTTTGGGCTCAGACAAGAAGACGGTGCAGGGCCAGGTGCATTTCGTTCTGCCGGTAAAGATCGGCGCGGTGGCGATTGTTTCCGGCGTCGCCGATGCGCACGTGCTGGAAGCGATTGATGCGGCCGTGGGCCAAGCGGTTCAAGTGCAATGAAGACGGCTGACGGAACCGCGTCCACGGGAACGACACCGCGCGGCGCGGCGGGCGAAGAAGCCGCCTCCCGCTGGGTGCGCGGCATGTTCGGCCGCATCGCCGGGCACTACGACCTGCTGAACCATCTGCTCTCTTTCAATCTGGACCGGCGCTGGCGGGCACGCACGGTGGAACGCGTGGCGGACATATTGGCCAGACCCGGCGCGCGCGTGCTGGACCTGTGCTGCGGTACCGCCGACGTGCTGCTGTCCATGGAAGCGCGGTGTGGAGCGGCCTCGCCGCTGATCCTCGGCAGCGATTTCTGCCACCCGATGCTGGTGGAGGCGCATCGCAAAATCTCCGCGAAGAAACTGCGCTCGCCTCTGTTTGAGGCCGATGCTTTGGCCTTGCCGCTGAAATCCTCGTCGCTCGATCTGATTACGGTGGCGTTCGGGTTCCGCAACCTGGCGAACTATCGGCAAGGCCTGGACGAACTGATGCGCGTGTTGAAACCGGGCGGCGTACTGGCGGTTCTGGAGTTCTCGCAGCCGGTAAATCCGATGTTCGCCGCGCTGTACGGATTTTTTTCCACGCGCGTGCTGCCGTTGGTGGGCGGCTTGATCTCCGGCTCGCGGGAGGCATACTCGTACCTGCCGGAATCCATCCGCAAATTCCCCGGCGCGGAAGAACTGGCGGAGCAGATGCGCGCGGCGGGCTTCGCTAAGGTGCAATTTGAACGGATGACGTGTGGGGCGGTGGCCCTTCATTTGGGCAGGAAATGAAGTCCTGCGGCGCGGATTCCCCACGCCGCATTCCTGGCGGCCGGCGTTCAGCGATGAACGCTTGAGACGGACTACGGGTTACGCGGCACGCAGCCGCGCCCATTTTAGCCGGATCCAACCTAGCAGGCCTGCGGCGCGCGCTAAATCGCGGCACGCGGGCATGGCCCATGCGGCGCCGAAGGCCAGCAGGGGGCTGTAAATCCCCCCCCAGTAATAGTTCATGGATGGAGCGCCCACCACGCCGAAGGCCAGCAGGTAGGCTACAACCGTCGCCCCAACGGAAGGCGCCACCGGGTTTTTCCACCCGGCCAATCCGAGGACGGCAAGCGGAAGGTACAACGCCGCCAGCCAGAAAGGAAGGCCCAGCAAGAGGCCCATCCTACTGGTGCTGAGAATGAAGCGCATGCCGCCGAACTGAATCCAGCGGTCCACACCTAGCGCCGCGACCGACGGCGGAACGCGCGACAAAACCGCGCTCGCATGCAGGCCCAGGTAAATCGCCCAACCTCCGATTCCCGCCAGCCAGATCAACAGTTCCGAACGCCGATGTTCGCGGTAGGCGAGGAAAGCGGCGATGAACGCGTAGGGCAGCGCCAGCTCGCGAAAAAAAAGCGCCGCCACTCCCGCCGAGACGCCGGCATAACGCCAACCAAACGCATACGACGCCACCGATAGGGTGATACACACGCCCGCCCAAACTTCGCCGAATAGCACGAACGGATACACCGTCACAAAGGAACAGCCTAAAAGCACCGATTGCAAATAAGCCAACGCGTAAAGTCCGTCACGGCATGCCGACGCCGCACTCAACCCGATGGCGCAAATCGCCACCGCCAGCAACAAAGCGCGTGCCCCATCGAGAGCCGGTAGATGAGCGATCAGTTCCAGGTGAAGGGGCGTACGCCAGTTGAACACAGAGCTTACGGGGAAGCCTCGCGATTGCAATTCGACGCCCATGACGTCGTAGTAGTCTTCACCCGCGTGCAATCGTTCGACAACGGCGGTATACAACGCGACATCGCCTTGGACCCCAACGGGTCCGCCGAGTTTAGGGGGTGGTCCAACGGATAGGAACAGGCAGACGCCCACCGCCAGCACCAGCAGCGCCAAAACCAGAAGCGCCTGTCGGCGACGCAGGCTTCGGTACCGGGTCGTGGAAACGGATCTAGCCGGAATTTTCACTCGGTATTTTGCGTTCTCAATCGCGATCTCCGTTTCGGTTCGCGAGGCTTCAAGCAGTATACTCCAAGCGCCGATGAAAAACGGGGCGGTACGCCGGCCAGATGGGCGCGGACCAGCCGGCATTGTACAAGAGTTGGGGTGATTCAGCGCGCCGATGGCTTTGCATTCCCACTTGAATCGTTCACCGCGGGACATGCGGAATTGGTGTTACACTCTGTGCTTGAACATGCGAACTCAAGCGCGGGGAGAGCGTGATTTTGGCGCCGCCTGAGGGCGTGACATTCATGCGACGCGCGGTCATTATTGTCTGCCTGGCGGCAGTCGTCGCTGATGCATTCTATCTCGGCGTCGCATTCGGCCGGATTTTCGAATTCCAGCGCTTCGCCTACGAACTGCCAACTGGCCGGAACGTGGTAGCTACCTTTCGAAGGCTCTTGCATCTTCAAGAAAGCCGCGGTCAATTTCAACAAGATTTGTGGGTTGCATTTGCGATAGGACATGGTAAGAGCAATGGCTACTATGTGGACGTCGGTTCCGCCGACGGCGAAACGATCTCTAATACCTACCTGCTCGACCAGATGGGCTGGAAGGGAATTTGCATTGATCCATACCCGGAAAACATGCAACATCGCACGTGCCAGGTCTTCCGGCAACCTGTAAGCGGCGAGAGCGGCAAAACGGTAAAGTTCCGAGCGGCGGGTATCTTGGGTGGCATCGAATCGGATTTGGGGAAGTACAAAGACCAGCTTTCCAAGTCGCCGCTGGTCGAGTTCGTCACCGCCACGCTAGACGAGGTATTGGAGAAAGCCAAGGCCCCAAAGTGGATCGACTATATGAATATCGACGTGGAAGGCGCCGAGTTCGACGTACTTCGCGGCTTGTCACTTGACCGGCACGAAGTGGGATCGTTCACCATCGAGCATAACTACGAAACGGAGAAGCGGGAGCGCGTTCGCGGACTGCTGGAAGCACGAGGTTATGTGCGCGTGCGTTCCTGGGAGGTCGACGACTGGTACGTGCATCCCAGTCTGGCCGGCCAATACAAGACCTTCATAACGTATTCGACGCGCGAGTGATTGGGCAGTCCGGCTTGGCCGGCGCTCGACCCCGCGGAAGGGCTGAAGCTTGAGCCGCACAATCCTCGGCCTCGATGATGCGGACTTTGAGTGGACGCGGCGCGCGTGGCTTCCGTAAGCGGCCACCGCTTCCTATTTGGTTTTCACTCTCACCGCCGTTAACCGCGCGCGATTTCCGCCGTCAAATAATCCACCACGCGTTCGAACGGATCGAAGCCGAACGCCTGCCCGATGGGGGCGCGGAGGTTGGAGTTGGCGTTTACATCGTAGAATATGAGCCGGCCATCGGCTGCTTCCAGATATTCAATGCCGCCGACGTCCAGGCCGCCGGATGCCATGATCTTCTCACCCATTGCGACGGCGGCGGTGGGCACTGTTGCGTATGGAAAGAACTCCACTGGCTGGGCGAGCGCTTGCTCCGGGACTGGGCAATGCGCGTCACCGCCGCCTTCCGGGTTGCATGCTTCCGAGGGACACAGATTGAAAGCGCCGTGTGAGACTACGCGCATCGCATACAACAGCTTGCCGCCCAGAAATTCCATGCGCACAATGCCTCGGGCGGCGTCCACCGGGAAGTACTCTTGCAGCAGCAATAGATTGTCCGGCAGCCACAGCGATGGTTGCTCCAGCAGCAATTGGCGCAGCTCCTCGGGCGAATGCAGCAGATACATGCGCGCGCCACTGCCGCCTTGTTCCGGCTTGAGTAGGGCGGGCCAGCCGCCGGTCCACTGCTCGAGCGCGGAGTCCGGTTCGTTAAAGGCCAGCGAGCGAGGGTGCGGGATTCCCAGTTTCCCAAGCAACGCGGCTTGCGCGGACTTGCTGAGCTCCAGCAGAAACGCCCGCGAGCCGTTCAGCACGCGCGCACCGCCCGTCTCCAGAGAACGCATCAGCGACAGTGCCAGCGGCACCGCGCGCGTGTTGCCTCGCACGTAGGCGCTGGGGCTGGCCTGATTGAAATAGAGCGGAGCCGCGGGAGCCGCGTCCGGATCGAACGCCGCACGCTTCAGGTCGAACGCGGAATAACGGACGCCGCGGCGGTCGAGCGCTGCCCACAGGGGCTTCTGCCATTCCGGATGTTCGAAGAGGACTACAAGGTCGTATTCCACGGATCGCCTAATTTCAGGGTACCTCTGACGGGAGGGCTACTACTCTGATTGGTTCCGTAGTCCCTCCGTAAGATTCCGGCACGGGAACGCAGCCGCCGCCGAGCCCCTCTGCGTAAGCATTGGTGGGTGCCTGTGTTGGACGGATAACGGGCTCGGGTGCGTCCGGTTGGCTAACCCTTCGCCTGCCTCCACGTCTGATAGCCTAAGAACAAATGAAAACGAAAGCTTTCTCGCTCGTTTTACGGGCTGGCTTGTGCTGCGTTCTGGCACTGGCCGTCCACACCGCGTATGCCCAGACGAAGGCCGCATCCGTCGAGGGAATCACGGAATACCGGTATGACAACGGTCTGAAGCTGTTGCTGTTTTCAGACGCCTCTAAGCCCACGGTGACGGTGAACGTCACCTACCTGGTGGGTTCCCGGCACGAAGGCTACGGCGAATCCGGCATGGCGCACCTGTTGGAGCACATGCTCTTCCGGGGCACCCCGAAACATCCCGACGTGAAGACGGAGATCCGCAACCATGGCGGCGACTTTAACGGCACCACGTCCTATGACCGCACCAACTATTTCGAGACCATGCCCGCGACGGACGAAAACCTGCGCTGGGCGCTCGAAATGGAAGCGGACCGCATGGTCAACTCGCGTGTCTCGCGCCAGGATCTGGACGCGGAGATGACGGTGGTGCGCAACGAATTCGAGCGCGGCGAAAACAGCCCGGGCCGGGTGCTGGAGGAACGCGTGGTCGCCTCCGCCTATCTGTGGCACAACTACGGGCGGACCACCATCGGTTCCCGCTCCGATATCGAAAAGGTGCCGATCGACCGCTTGCAGGCTTTCTACAGGAACTACTATCAGCCGGATAACGCCGTCCTGGTAGTGGCTGGTAAATTCGATGAAGCGAAGACTCTCCAGTGGATCAAGGAGACATTCGGCGCCATTCCGAAACCTACGCGGCAGCTTCCCCAGACCTACACGGAGGAACCCACACAAGACGGCGAGCGCGAAGTGACGCTGCGGCGCGTGGGCGATAGCCAGATCATCATGGTGGCGTATCACGTGCCTTCGGGCGGCGACCCGGACGCGACGCCGCTCAACGTGTTGGGGTCCATTCTCGACGATGCGCCCGCTGGGCGCTTGTATAAGGCGCTGGTGGAAACCAAGAAGGCCGTCTCCGTGCGCGTGGAGAACAACCAGCTTAGGGACGCGGGCTATTTGCTGATTACGGCGACGGTGCGCAAGGAAGGGTCGCTCGACGACGTGCGCCAGACCATCCTGCGCGTGGTGGATGAAGTAGCCAAGGAACCGCCCAGCAAAGAAGAAGTGGACCGCATCCGCACCAGCCAGCTGAAGGATTTCGAGCTGATGTTCAACAACACCGGACGCGTGTCGCGCATCATGAGCGAGTGGGCATCGATGGGCGATTGGCGCCTAATGTTCCTGGACCGCGACCGCACGGAAAAAGTGATGCCGGAGGACGTGGCGAGAGTGGCAAAGGCTTACCTGAAGCCGTCCAACCGGACCATCGGCCAGTTCATTCCCACGGACACGCCTCCGGAGCGCGCCGAAATCAAGTCCGCGCCGGACCTATCCGCGGTGCTCAATACGTATACGGGCCGCGCGGCGGTGGCGGCGGGCGAGGTGTTCGATCCGTCGCCGGCGAACATCGACGCCCGGACGCAGACCGTGACGCTGGCCAACGGTCTGAAGCTGGTGATGCTGCCCAAGAAAACGCGCGGCGGCTCCGTGAACGCCGTAATGGCTCTACATTACGGCAACGAAAAGAGCATGTTCGGCAAAGCAACCGCGGCGCAGTTCGCCGGCGCCATGCTGATGCGCGGCACGCAGAAGCACACCCGGCAGCAGTTGCAGGACGAGCTCGACAAGCTGAAGATCCGGATGTTTGCCAGCGCAAGCGACGGCGATGCCAACGTCACCTTGGATACGGTGCGCGCCAGCCTGCCCGCGGCGCTGCGTCTGGCGGCGGAGGTGCTGCGCCAGCCGTCGTTCCCGGAATCTGAATTCGAGCCGCTTCGCCAATCTTCACTCGCGCGGGTGGAGGCCAGCCGCAGGGAACCTCAGGCGCTGGCTCCGCTGGCCATGCGCAGGCATTTCTCGCGTTATCCCAACGGCGATCCGCGGCACGCGACGTCGTTTGAGGAGGACATCGAGAATCTCAACAAGATCACGCTGGCGGATGCCAAGAAATTCTATGCGGATTTCCTGGGTGCATCCAATGCGGAGATCGCCATCGTCGGCGATTTCGATCCGGCCGAGGTCCGCAAGATAGCCGAGGCCGAGCTGGGCAACTGGAAGAGCCCGCAGCCATACACGCAGATTCTGCGAGTGCGCGACAACGTGGAAGTGGTGAATCAAATGATAGAGACGCCGGACAAGGCCAACGCCCTGTTCGCCGGCGGTTTCAGCTTGGAGATGAATGAAGACCACCCGGATTACCCGGCGCTGATGCTGGCCAACGATATGTTCGGCGGCGATCTGAAGAGCCGCCTGTTCGCCCGGATTCGCGAGAAAGATGGTTTGAGCTACGGTGTGCGCAGCGGCTTTACGGCGTCTTTGCGCTCGAAATTCGCGCAGTTCGCCGTGCAGGCCATTTGCGCGCCGGAAAACATCCTCAAGGTAGAAGGCGCCTTTAAGGACGAAGTCGCCAAGCTGTTGAAAGACGGCTTCGGCGAGGAGGAAGTGGCCGCCGCCCGGAAGACCTATATGGACGACCGTACGCTTGGCCGTTCGCAGGACGCGGGCTTGGGCCGCCTGCTGGCCCGTAATGCCCAATTCGGCTGGACCATGACGCGGGAGGCCGACTTGGACAAGAAGGTCCAAGCCCTCACCACTGCGCAGATCAACGCGACGGTGAAGAAGTACCTGGACCCGGCGGGGATTTCTTACTTCAAGGCCGGGGATTTCAAGAAGGCGGGAATTACGCGGTAGCGTCGAGTCGGAGCGGCCGGAAACTATTTGATCCGCTCATCCCGCTCAATCTTCCCGTCGCGCATGTAGACGATGCGGTGGGCGCGCATGGCGATGTCGTGCTCATGCGTCACCAGCAGGATGGTGTTGCCTTGCTGGTGCAGGCGATCGAATAGCGCCATGATCTCATTGCCCGTGGCAGTATCGAGCGCGCCGGTGGGTTCATCGGCCAGCAGCAGCGACGGATTGTTCACCAGCGCGCGGGCGATGGCCACGCGCTGGCGCTGGCCCCCGGACAGCTCACTGGGCTTGTGGTGGATGCGCTGTTCCAGATCCACGGCCCGTAGCGCGGCTCTGGCCTTGACTTCCCGTTCCTTGCGCGAGACGCCCGCGTAGATGAGCGGCAGCTCCACATTGCGCAGCGCCTCGGTGCGCGCCAGCAAATTGAATGTCTGGAATACGAAGCCGATTTCCTGATTGCGGATGCGCGCCAGTTCGTTGTCCTTCATTTCGCTGGCCAGCTTTCCGTTCAGGTAATACT
>CAMAUG010000093.1 GCA_945861255.1 Candidatus Sulfopaludibacter sp. SbA3 | reverse complement strand
TCTACGGCGTCCTATCTTTCAAGCCTCATGCAGGAAAAAGTTGTGCGCGATTTGGATCTGGAACGCTTCGGCTATCGCGTGGACGCAAAAGACCCTGCGTTCTTTTCTCCTTTCCCCGACGGCCGCCATCTGTTCATGTGGCAGGATCGCGCACGAACCCTCGCCGAAATCGCCAAGTTCTCTCCGCGAGATGCCGAAGCGTATCCACGCTACGAAGCACACTTGGAGAAACTGGCGGCTGTGGCGGAATCATTGCTGCTGACGACACCGCCGGATTTCCCGCCCAGCGGGATCGGCGATTTCATCGAGTACTTGAAGTTGATGGGAAAGCTGCGCGGCCTGTCGCGCATGGAAATCGTGGGACTGGTGAAGGTCTTCACGCAGAGCGCGGCGGATTTTCTCGACGAATGGTTCGAATCGGAAGAGATCAAGGTCACGCTGGCCACCGACGGCGTTATCGGCGCCAACGGCGGGCCTCGGTCTCCGGGTACGGCCTACATTCTGCTGCACCATTGCATGGGGGGCGTGGGCGGGGTGCGCGGCCTGTGGGGATTCGTGCGCGGAGGAATGGGCGCGGTATCGGAGGCTATGGCCGCCTCCGCGCGCAGCCGAGGCACGGTGATTCGCACCAACGCACCGGTAGAGAAGATCCTGGTGCGGAACGGACGCGCGCGCGGTGTGGCGTTGCAGAACGGTGAGGAGATCGAAGCGGCGGTGGTCGCCAGCAACCTGGATCCCCGGCGCACGTTCCTGAAGCTGATGGATGCGGCGGATCTGCCCGAGGATTTCCTCGCGGGCATCCGCAAGTTCCGCTCAGAAGGCACGTCTCTAAAAATGAATCTGGCGCTCAGCGGGCTGCCGGAGTTCAAGGCGCTGCCCGGCTCGCCTGGTCCGCAGCACAAAGCCACCATGCACCTATGCCCGTCGATCGAATACGTGGAGAAGGCGTGGGACGACGCCAAGTACGGGCGGCCGTCGCGCTCCCCGCTGATCGAGATGACGATTCCCACCATGTACGACGCGTCGCTCGCGCCACCGGGGAAGCACATCATGGGAATCTTCCTCCAGTACGCCCCCTACACCTTGCGCGACACCGATTGGGACGCCGAGCGCGAGCCCTACGCCGAGCGCGTGTTGGACGTGATCGAAGAGTATTGCCCGAACATACGCCAGATGGTGATCGAGCGCCAGACGCTGACCCCGCTCGACCTGGAGCGCCGCTTCGGCATCACGGGCGGCAACATTTTTCACGGCGAGATGTCGTTGGATCAGATGTTCGTGCTGCGGCCCCTGGCGGGGTGGGCGAAATACCGGACACCGGTGCGCGGCCTGTATTTATGCGGCTCCGGCGCGCATCCCGGGGGAGGCGTGATGGGTGCACCGGGGCACAACGCGGCGCGGGAGATCTTGAAGGACCGGTAAGGCTACTTCCGGCGCCTCCGCACGATGATCGCGAGGCTGGTCGAAAGCGCACCTATGTAGCGCGACAAAGCTCAAGAGAGGTTCCCCATAGCAGCCAAACGCCAACTCGGTTGCCGCGTCCTTGGCGAAGCCCGCGGATGCCATACACGGCCTGTTGCCGGTCTCGAAATCTATCCGCAGCCGCAAACCCGCACATGGTCGAGATTAGTCGGGCCGCAGTGCGGACGCATTTTCTCCCTCATCATCACCACTGCTTGTCGCTTGTGACAAGCGCAGGAACTGCGCAACCGGCCGCCCATGCCGCAAGATAACGGGATGGTCCCGCCGCCGGCGCGCTATGGAAATGCGTGACGCCCCCGCTGGGGGCCAGCGCCATTCTATCGAGTTGGGACAGCGGCGGGAATCCACAGTGCGTTGTCGGTAGTGGCGCTCGCTTTGGTGTATCCGTAGGAACGGAGTAGATCTTCGAGTTCCTGAACGCTGCTATGCAGCTCGCGCAGTTGGGCGTCTATGGTTTCGACGACGATCACCGGATGGAAGCGGGCAATGGAGCTGGCGGCGCCACGCAGGATCATGGTCTCGGCGCCCTCCGCGTCCACCTTTAACACGTCCAAGCGGGGCAGAGTCAGCGCGGGTAACATCTGGTCGAGCGGAATCACATCCACTTCAACGGATCTCTCCTGATAAGTGCCGCTGCGGCGGGCGTTGCCGGTTGCGAACGAGGCCATTCCGGTATTCGCGTCCGCTGCCGCAAACAGCTTTAGGCGCGAGCGGCGGTCGCCGGCGGCGGCTTCGACCACCGTCACGTTGTTCCGGCCACTGGCCGCAATGCCCTGGCGCAAATGCGCAGCCGTAACCGGGTTGGGTTCAATCGCGATTACCCGGCCTTGCTCGCCCACCGCCTTGGCGGCTTTCAGCGAATATGTTCCCACATGCGCTCCCACATCCACGAAGACACCGGCGGCTGGGAGGCGCGGCGCGATCAGATCCCATTCGAGTCTTTCCCAATCCCCCGCGTGCAACACGAAATTGCCGATGAAATCGTTGGGGTCGAGGAAGAGAGAGACGCCCGGCTGAATCTCATACACGCCGGCGCCGATGACACCCAGCCGCTTCAATGGGGTTTCCAGCAGGCTGAGCGCGGGGCCGCCTATTGGGAAAAAAGTCGCGCGAAAAAAGTCATGCGCGCGCGCGGCTGGATTTCGCAGGCCGAGCCATAACATCAGGCCGGCCGCTACGATGGCGGCAATGATGGTAATCCTCAACCCACGGCGGCGGTTCAAGGACCCCAATGAAGAGTCGCGATGATTCATGGTCTACTCTTATCCTCCCACCACGGCCGGCAACCACATGTGGTCTCCCTGGTCGCGGGTCGCATCACCTGATTTTCCTGGTGATCGGGGTCGCAACCTCCGGAGGAGCCATATTCACACCGGCATGGCGGGGTGAAGATGCGACACGTCGCGCCCGCGGCGGGCGTCATCGATAGAACATCACCATGGGCACGAAGCCTTCGCGGAACAATGCGCACATTCCGCATTCCCGCCGATAGCCGGACCAACCGGCCTGGATAGGTCCCTGGATGAACTCTGCAAAATCCTTGGGCTCCTCGGTCGAGATGGCCAAACGCGGGTGAAACGCCGCCAGCGTTTGCTTGGCCCCTAGCAGCGCCTTTGGGGCGGCGCCTTTGATATCCAGTTTGACGAAGTCGACACGCGGTAAGCCCAACTCCGCCACCATCCGATCGATGGTGGTCACGGGGACCTTGACTTCGGTATGCGGCGCGGGGCCGTTGACGACGAAACTATCGGCTCCGGAATTGTGCGGGAAGACGTACAAAGCCAGTACGTCGTCCTTGTCCCAGACTCCCTTGGCGTATATGGTCACCTTGCCGGCGGCGATCTCCGTAGTGAAGGTTCGCCGCAAAGCCTCCACGTTTTCCGGTCCGGGTTCCACCGCGATGACGCGGGCGGCACCCAAGCTCAGCGCCTCACGCGTGAAAACGCCGACGTTCGCTCCGCCGTCCACGACGATGTCGCCTGCATGAACGCCGCGCTCGCCCGAGCCGTAGATCTTCGCGGATTGTTGCCACAAGAACAAAGTTAGGATCTTGTCCATGCCAGAGGGAACCCAGAACTCGCCCTTAGGTGTATGCACGAGTTTGAACCCGGCTTCGACGCGGATCACACGGCTCGCCAGTTCGATGGGTTCCATGACTCGGGCCTGGGTGCGGCGCGCAGCCAGCCAGGATTCCCGGAGCGGACACGCTGAAATCGCGGCCTTCCAACCGAGGTAGACCCATGGAAGGGCAAAATACCCGGCAGCGGCCAGTGCCACGACGAGCGTCGCCGCGCGGATCATCTTGGTGCCCCGGACGTCGACGTTCTTATCCGGCATTTCCACTGAAACTATTGTATACATCCCTGCACTTCGTTGGAGGCCGCCAGGATGGGTGCGGGACCTGAGAGTGGACAGTGGAAATCGAAGTGTTCGGGTGGCTTCTCACTATTGTGTCGCGATTGTGTCGCGCACCACCAATCAGGCGCCCCCGCCGGTCTTTTCCATGTGTCCGCCGAATTGGAAGCGCATCGCCGATAAAACTTTATTGGCAAAATCCGCTTCGCCGCGTGAGCTGAAGCGCTCGAATAACGCAGCGGTGAGGACTGGAACCGGCACCGCCTCATCGATGGCGGCCTTGATGGTCCAGCGTCCTTCGCCGGAATCCGACACGCGGCCTGCGAACTTCGAGAGCGCCGGATCCTGAACCAGTGCCGACGCCGTAAGGTCCAAGAGCCACGACGCGATCACACTGCCGCGGCGCCATACCTCGGTGACGTCGCGAAGATCAAAATCGTACAGGTAATGTTCGGGGTCCCGCAACGGCGTGGTTTCGGCGTCGATGCCGTGATCCTGCTTGCCGATATTGGCGGAGCGCAGCACTCCCAAACCCTCCGCGTAGGCCGCCATGATCCCGTACTCAATTCCGTTGTGCACCATCTTCACGAAGTGTCCGGCGCCGCTTCCGCCGCAATGCAAATAGCCATTTTCCGCGGTGCCGCCTATCTCCTCTCGGCCTGCAGTGCGCGGAATCCTGCCCGGGCCGGGCGCAAGAGTCGCGAAGATCGGCTCAAGATGCTGGACCACCTCGCGCTCTCCGCCGATCATCATGCAGTAGCCTCGCTCCAACCCCCATACACCTCCGCTGGTTCCCACATCGACGTACTGGATGCCCTTCGGCGTCAGCTCCTTCGACCGGCGGATATCGTCGACGTAATAAGAGTTGCCGCCGTCGATCAGCGTGTCGCCCGCTTCCAGGTGCGGAAGAAGGTCAGAAATAGTCGCATCCACGGAAGCGGCCGGAACCATCAGCCATAAGACTCGCGGCTTCGCCAGCTTGTCAGCCAGATCCCGCAGGCCGGACGCACCCACGGCGCTCTCTCCGACAAGGTCTTGCACCGCTTTCGACGACCGGTCGAAGACTACGCACTCGTGCCCGCCCCGCAGCAGACGCCTCACCATGTTGGCGCCCATTCGTCCCAGACCGATCATTCCCAGTTGCATTTGATTCCCTTCATCGAGCTTGCAGTTTCTATCGTACTCGAGACAATGCAGGCGCCGATGCGCGTGGATGGCAGAATCAAGGACGGCGTGCGCGGCGTATACTGATTCAATTGACTTTGCAGGGACTACCAACTGCCGTCGTGATTATGGGCGTTGCGGGCTGCGGCAAGTCCACCCTGGGGCGGGCGGTCGCGCAGCGAATGGGGTGGCCGATGATTGAAGGCGACGATTTTCATAGCGATGAGAACAGAGCGCGAATGAGCGCCGGCGTCCCTTTGCGCGATACCGATCGCGAAGGTTGGTTGCGCAACTTGGCGAAGGAACTCCGCGAGCATCAAGACGGCGCCGTTCTAGCATGCTCCGCCTTGAAGCGCGGTTACCGTGACACATTACGTGCCGCCTCACCTGGGTTGGCGTTCGTTTTCCTCGATATCGCACAAGACGAAGCGTCGGAACGCGTACGCGACCGGAGCGGGCACTTCATGCCTCCCGAACTGGTGCGGAGCCAGTTTGAAGCCCTGGAACCTCCGGTGGATGAGCCACGAGTTCTACAGTTGGATGCCGGACTTTCTCTGGACGCGCTGACGGATCAAACCGTGGAGTGGCTGATGGAAGACCCGGGGCAGCAAGCATGACAACGGCACCCATTCCGCGGCTACGGTGGCGCATCGGCGGACTGCTGGGAGCCGGCGTGCTGATCAACTACTTCGACCGGATCAGCTTATCGGTGGCTGGCCCGCAATTGCAGGAAACACTGGGCCTGAGCGCGACCGACCTGGGCCTGCTGTTCAGTGCATTTTTTTGGACCTACGCACTGTCGCAAATTCCGGCTGGAATGATTTTGGACCGGTGGGGTGTGACGCGCGTGGGGCGTTGGAGTACGTGCCTGTGGGGCGTGGCATCTGCCATCACCGCGGTGTCGAGTGGATTCGCCGGCATCTTCGCGGCACGGGCGCTGCTGGGACTGGCCGAGGCCCCCAGTTTCCCGGCCAATTCCAAAGCCACGGGCTACTGGTTTCCACGCAAAGAGAGGGCGTCTTCGACGGCACTGTTCGACGCCGCTGCGAAATTCTCCAACGTGATCGGCGTTCCGCTGGTAGCGCTGGCCGTGGTTTACCTGGGCTGGCGATGGGGCTTTGGAATAGTGGCTGTGCTTAGTTTCGCCTACTTCGCAGCTTTTTACCTGATCTATCGAGACCCCAGCGCGCACCCGCGGCTTTCGGCGGAGGAGCGGGAGTACATCACGGCGGGCGGCGCGGCGCCGGAGGGACAGATCTCGACGAGCCCGGCCGGGATGCTGGGCCACCTGCTCCGTAGCCGCAAAGTATGGGGCTTGTCGATCGGTTTCGCGGCGTACGGTTACTGTTTCTATCTGTTCCTGACGTGGCTGCCCGGGTACTTGGTGCAGACCATGCACATGAGCATTCTTAAATCGGCATCGTTCGCCGCCATTCCCTGGATGTGCGCGACCGTGTCCGATCTGGTGGTGGGCGGGTGGCTGATCGATCGTCTGATCGCGCGCGGCCACGACGAAACGCGCGTGCGAAAAACCGTGCTTGTATCGGGGATGTGCGCGGGCCTAGCGGTTTTCGGAGCCACTACGACTACGGACCCGATTTACGCGATCGCGTGGATATCGGTGGCCTTAAGCGGATTGGCGGCGGCGGCGCCGGTGGGTTGGTCCCTGCCTTCGCTGATCGCTCCACGCGGAGGCGTCGGTACGGTGGGCGCCATCATGAATTTCGCCAATAACCTGATGGGCGCGGTGGCGCCGATTGTCACGGGCATGATTGTCGGCCGTACGCAGTCGTTCACGAATGCGTTCCTGGTGGCGGGCGTGGTGCTGCTGATCGGCGTTGCGTCTTTCGTTTTTCTGATGGGCCGCATTGAGCCGGTGCCTGAACCGCAATAGGCGAGAGAACAATCCGGAAGCCTTACGCCAGGCGGGCGTGTTTGAATTCATCGATGAGCTGGAATTTGGTCTGCACGCTTTGGATGGTTTCCCCAATTTGCTGGATGCGTGCTTCTTCGGTCACGCCCAGGATGTCGGACGCCATTTGCAGGTACTCGATTTTGGCGGGATCGATGCCCATGATGCGGCAACAGGTGGCGTCGACAGCGGGCAGGTCCGAACCCATCACCATCACGCCGACGGGTTTTGGCGTGCCTTGAATAGGGCCGTTCCCTTCCATGCCGACGATGCCGTCCACAATCGCGAAGCTCTTGGGGCCGAAGATGCGCGTCAGCTCCACGATGGAAGTGGGGATGCCGATGTGGTGCAGCTCATTTTTGGGCCAACCGTAAATGGAGCCCGGCACCAGGCCGAAATAGTTTTTCATGGAGAGCGTCGCCCCGGCCCAGTGATGTGTTTTCATCTTGGCGAGAGAAACGATCAGGTCGGCCTCAAATACGGGGTTTGCGAAATAAAATTCCTTGCGGTCCGCGAAGCCCTGCACGACGCTGACGTCCTGGCGGTTCAGGTCGATGAAGACATCGTCGAACTTGGGCACTTCCGTACGGTATCGCGTCAACTCCGCGATGGCGTAGGTGTCGCGGCGGTGTCCGGGACCTTCTCCGATCCGGACTTCTTCGGCGCCCAGAGATTGGAATACGTCCAGCGCGGCCGCGACCACGGCAACATCGGTGTTGATGCAGGTATTGAAATCGAACTCAACCAGGTTGGGTTTGAGCAAAACGCGCTTGCCGGTGACATCGAGACCGCATTCGAGGATGCCGCGCATCATTGCATCCGCGATCTCGTGCGAATAGGAGGCGGCTTTCACCACGGCGACCTGAGACATCGCACCAGCCAGTGGCTTCTGGACCGGCGCCTTAACTTCCTGAGGGCCGGCGCTCCGGCCGCCGCGGAAACCCGCGTACCCGGCCACGGCGGCCGCGCCCGCAACGGCAAGAAACTCACGGCGGCCGCTGTTCATGTGCGTTCTCCCGCTTGCAGCAATTTCCAATTACCACCGATGGCAAGCGCTTGGAGGGCGGTGACCATGATGTCGGGGCGCTGTTCAGCGGCCGTTTCCGGAGCATTCATTCCGTGCAGGCGCCGCGCGATGGCCAGCCAGGCATCGGCCAGCGCGGACGGCGTTTTCGCAATCATACCTTCGGCGATTCCGAAGGCGGGAGCCAGGCCTGCATGTCCTTGCAAACCGACCAGCGCCAGCGCAGTTGTTTCCGGATAGGACGGCAGCTCAATGCCCAGTGCAAGCGGCGTGCCGTAATTCCAACCGCCGTCGCGGCCGCGCACGCTCCACAATTGCTCTTCACCGATGCGTACGCGCTCCGCCAGTTCGCGCCGCGCCACGGTGTCGAGGCTCACGGCTCGCGCCGCTTGACGCAAAGCAACCACGGCGTGCACGGTAGGCTCCAGCCAGCTTGAATTTCCCGGTTTCCAGGGCCATGCTTTGAGGCTGATATCGCGATCGGCCTTGGAGATGTGCAAGCGCGCCAACCAGATGCCGAGCCAGTGGGTCTCCACTCCGGCGGTTCCCATTAGCCACGCGACACCCTGCCGCAGCGGCGCTCCGAATTCGTTGCGGGCAAGGGCGATGGTCACGCATAGCGACGTACCCCAGTTGGCTACATTCACGCGCTCCGATGGCCGCCAACTTCCGTCCGGCATTTGCCAGGAGGAAAGCAGTTTCCAGGCGCGATCGGCGGCCGGTTCGCCGTGCAGAGCCAGGGCCGCATAAGCAGTCGGCTCCAGCCAGGATTCCTTGCCGGGAAAATAACCCCATCCGCCGTCGGCATTCTGCCATTCGCGGAGCGCGTCCAGGCGCGCCTGAAGAGAATTCGCCACAAGGTACTATCGGCGGAAACTTTTGATTCGATTACGGCTTGGGTGGTACCAGGGTCGAAAACCAGTCCAAAGTACTATTTACGCGTTAGGTGTTTTATCTCTAGACTGACTAAGGCGAATCATCAGGGGTTGCATCCGTGAATTCACTGTTTATCCAGTACTTCTACTTGCAGATTTTGGATTTGATGACGACTCTCGCGTTCCTGTTGACCGGGGTTCGCGAAGGCAATCCGGTGGTGCGCTTTTTTGTAGTGCACGCACCCAACCCGGTGGTGGGGCTGGTGGTGGTGAAGATCGGCGCTCTTGCACTGGGGCTTTACTGTTGGCGGTGCGGCCGCGAAAAGCTTCTCACTCGCATCAATATCATGTTCGCTCTGGTGGTGGCGTGGAACATGGCGGCGTTGATTCTGAACTCAGCGAAGGGGACCTAATGCGTCTCTTTCCGCCGCGCCCCCAAGTGCGGTGGTGTGCGCAAGACTAATCCAAACCTAGGCGCGCCACGCCATGGCCCGCCAGCCAAGAGTACCGGCCGTCTACTCCGGCGAGCACAGCACTTCATTCCGCCGGGGACCAACCGATCAAATTGAGTCAGGGGAGCACCACCGGTCTGGTGGAGACGGGGGCAAGCGATGTTGTAGCCCGGTCGCGGCGCTGGCTCTCTGGCGATGCGAGGGAAGGGTGTGGGATTGCCGGTGCGCCGTGAGTGCAACACGGGAGTGCAACACGGGAGTGCAGCACGCGAGTGCAGCACGCGAGTGCAGCACGCGAGTGCAACACGCGAGTGCAACACGCGAGTGCAACACGCGAGTGCAACACGAGAGTGTAGCAAGGCCGACTCCGCGCGCACTACAATGGAGCTTCATGTTCGATTGGCTTTTCTCCAGCCCACTGCCTGCGGGGACGCCCGCACCCCCGTTTTCGCTGGCCGATCAGGACGGCAACATTGTCTCTCTCTCCGCTCTGCGTGGAAAAAACGTGGTGCTGGTGTTTTACCCCGGCGACGATACGCCCGGCTGCACCAAGCAACTGTGTGATTTTCGTGATAGCTGGGGCGCCGCGCGGACTAAGAACACGGTTGTCTTCGGCGTCAATCCGCAAAACGCCCGGAGCCACGCGAAGTTTATCGGGAAATACAACCTGCCGTTCCCCTTGCTGATCGATGCCGGCCAGAAGATGGGCCAGGCGTATCAGACGCGCGGCCTGATCGTGAAGCGCACTGTATACCTGATTGGCCCGGACGGCGTGATTCGCTTCGCCAGGCGCGGCATGCCGAAGCCGGGGGAAGTGTTGGCGGCGGCTGTTTAGGCCGCGACATATATTAATGATGCTGCCGAGGTTGTACCCCATTCTCGACACCGCTGTGGCGGAGCGGCGTGGTTTGGACCCCGTGCACATCGCCGGAGAGTGGCTGGCGGGCGGCGCCGGGATCCTTCAATTCCGGCACAAGGATTTTTTCTCGCGGGAAGTTTTCAACCAGATGGAACGCATCGCCGCGATGTGCCGCGATGCGCGGGTGCCCTTTGTCGTTAATGATCGCGCGGACCTGGCGGCGCTGCTGGGCGCGGCTCTGCATCTGGGCCAGGAAGATTTGACGCCGTCGATGGCTCGGCGCGTGATCGGGCCCGATGCCATGATCGGCTGGTCCACGCACAACGAAGCGCAACTCCGGGCCGCGCTGGCCGAGCCTGCGAACTATCTCGCGCTGGGTCCTATTTTCGGCACGGCGTCGAAGGAAGATCCCGATCCCATCGTGGGTCTCGATGAGTTGCGGCGGCTCCGTCCACTGGCGGATCGCCCGCTGGTTGCCATCGGCGGAATCACGCGGGCCAACGCGTTGGACGTGCTCGCTGCGGGAGCGGATTCGGTGGCGGTGATCGGCGATCTGATTCCGGAGGACGGCGACGGCGGCGGGCGTTTCGAGGAATGGCAGCGCCTGCTTGCACGCTGACTCTTCCGGTGACTGCGTGCGCCCGCGTGGGCCAGGCCTTCCGATCTGATGCGAGCGCCAGGCCATGGGCTTGTCCTACAGTGCGGACCAGCGCTAAATTTGCCGCGGCCGCCGAATATTTCGGACTCATTTCCGGGCGGAAGCAGGATGGCCAAACCGGAACAACTACCCCGGTTGCGGCGCAACCCGCCGAAGTGTACTATTGTTCAGTTGTTCGAACTGGGAGAGGTAGATCCTTTTTTGGACGGATTGGTGGGGTTCGGTTGTCACGGGTCGGCCTGTATAGCTACAGTCAGGGCCAACGAACGCCTTAGGTTTTAGAAAAGGGGAGGGGAAAAATGACAAGAAGCTTTTTGCGGCAGATCTTTGTTATTGCAGCAAGTTTCGCGGCGCTGGTGGTTGTGGGCACAACTCCTGCGCGCGCGCAGTTGCTGCAAGGGAGCATCACCGGCAACATAACCGATTCCACGCAGGCGGCCGTGGTCGGCGCCAAGGTGGTGGCTACCGAGCAGCAGACCAACTTTACGCGGGATACCGAGACGAATGCGTCGGGTGGCTATAACCTCTTGACGCTGCCGCCCGGTACGTACACGCTGGTAGTGACCGCGCCGGCGTTTCAGACGATGAGGATCACCGGCGTGATCGTCTCGCCGGAGCAGATAGCTCGTAGAGACGTGACCCTCTCCATCGGCCAGGTGTCGGAAAATGTCACGGTTGCCGCCGACGCGACCATGCTGCAAACCGATCGATCCGAAGTGCGCGACGATTTGACCATCAAGTCACTTGCCAACGTACCGATTCCCATAGGCCGCAATTACCAGATGCTCTTCATTACGTTGCCGGGCCTCTCGCCGCCGACGAATTCGAATTCCTTCAGCGCCAACTCCAACCGCGGACTCAATTTCAGCGTGAGCGGCGGCGCCCAGACAACCAACAATATTAAAGTGGATGGCGCCGGTACGTTTAACATGACCGCGCTGACGGTGGCTCAGTATGTCCCGGCTCTGGAGTCGATTGAGGGCGTCAGTGTGAGCGGCAACTCCATGGATGCCGAGCACAGCGCCGGCGGTGGAGCGGTGAACATCACCATCAAGAGCGGCACCAACAACGTTCACGGAGCGTTGTTTGAAGACCACACCAATCAGAACTTGCAGGCATATCCGTGGAAGTCGGATCGGACGCAAACAAATCCGAAGTACATCAATAATCAATACGGCGGCACCATCGGCGGGCCGATCATTAAGGACAAACTGTTCTACTTCGTGAGTTTTGAGGGCACCGGCCTGAGCCAAACCGCGCCCTTTCTAGCGAATGTCCCCAACGATGTGATGCGGACGGGCAACTTAAGCGCTTCGAGGACGGTTCTTTACGACCCGCTTACGGGCGCCGCGAACGGGAGCGGCAGGCT
>CAMAUG010000092.1 GCA_945861255.1 Candidatus Sulfopaludibacter sp. SbA3 | reverse complement strand
AGGATAGGGATCGGCGCGCATACGGAAAATCTCCACTAGTCCTGAATCTCGCCGAAGCCCTAGCACTCGTCGGGAAGATTTCCCAGGAAGGCCGTACAGTTCCAGAATCGAAACTAGCAATCATCCTTGGGAACACGATCAGCAGTAGTGCGTTTACTAAGAAGATCCGAGCCTTGGGTTCATACGGTCTCTTGTCCGAACAGGCAGATGGACAATTCACCCTTACGGATCTCGCCATAAGTATTGCGTTGCCACGTTCACTCCAGGAGGAGGCTGAGGCAAAGAAGCTGGCATTTCTCAACATCGAAGCGCACAAGTTGATCTTCCAGCAGCACAAGGGCAAGCTGCTGCCCGCTGATGAATTCTTGCGTAACATTCTGGAGCAGGATCTTGATATTCCGCGTGAGTATTCTCACGACTGGGCTAAGAGCTTCAAAGAAGGGGCGCGGATCGCCGGTCTGTTTTATGATCGGGGAGACGGCAAGGTTCAGATTTCAGATTCTCCGCTCAGTGAATCGGCGCCAACCGAACTTCGGGTCGATTCGCGCGAAGTTCAACAGGAAATTGCGCGTCGGGAGGTTGAGATTCCCGGTTTCGTTGCAACGCCGAAGGAAATCGAACCGCAACAGCAACAGTCGCCATATGGCCACGCGTCGGGGCAATCGGGACATATTACACGAATCGACCTGTCTGGAGGTCGCCGTGCTGAGATCAGCATTCCTGACCAGCTCAGCGCAAGAGATGCGCAGAAACTTCAGAGGGCACTAGATGGAGTCAAGGTAATAATCGAATCCATGATTTCGGAGGAATGACAGGCTTGTGGGTGCGTGGCAGTCCGCGCAGTTTGCCGCCACCGGCCGATTCGCCGAATCTTCCTTCACCTGCGGCATCTTCGCGGGCTGGCCCGCCGGTGCCGGATGTTATCCTAGTCTCCAGTGTCGTCTTCGCTGAATTTCCATCTGGACCAATACGACGGGCCGCTGGACCTGCTGTTGGATCTGATCCGCAAGCAGCAAATCGACATCTACGATATCCCCATTGCGCGCATCACGGCGCAGTACCTGGAATACATGCAGAAGGCGCTGGAGATGGATATCGAGCTCTCGGCCGAATTCGTTTACATGGCGGCCACGCTGATCCAGATCAAGTCGAAGACGCTGCTGCCGCGCGATCCGGCGCTGGAGGAAATCTCTCCGGAGGAAGACCCGCGCCAGGAGCTGGTGGACCGGCTTCTGGAGCACGAGCGCTTCAAGAGCGCCGCCGAGATGCTGCATGAGAAGCGCGTGGTGGAGGAAGCCGTGTGGTCGAATCCGCAGATCGAGCGGTTCCGCGCCGAGGATGGCATGGAGCCGGGGCTGACCGTCACCATTTTCGACCTGGTGAAGACGTTTCAAGCGGTGCTGGAGCGCACCAAAAACCGGCCCGTCTATGAAGTGGCGGGTGAAGACGTCTCCGTGCCGGATATGATCCGCTACGTGCGCAGGATTTTCGAGGCCTCCGAAACGGTTTCCGCGCGCGAATTGTTTGAGCGCCAGACCACGCGCCGCGCCATGATCTGCTTGTTCCTGGCGCTGCTGGAGCTGGTCAAATTGCAGGCCGTGGGATTGACGCAGGCAGACGCATTCGGTGAGATCGGGCTGCAGAAATTAAAAGGATTTGACGCGGTGTTCTCGTCGGATCAGACGATGGCCGCGATAGACGAAGGCTATCAGTAAGAAAGCGACGAAGGATATCAGTAGGAATGGACGAAGCACCCAATCAAGTTCCCGTGGACGCGGCCGCCATCGCCGCCCTGGCCGAGGAACGCCTCGCCACGCCGGACGACGCGCGGCTCAAAGCGATTCTGGAAGCCATCGTTTATGTGACCGATGAACCGCTTTCGGCGCAGCAGATCGCCGCGGCGCTCGAGCGCCCCATTGACGCCGTGGCCCGGCTCTTGAACGAACTCGCCGCGGAGTACGCGCGGCCCGAGCATGGCTTGTCGATCCGCGAAGTGGCCGGCGGCTACAAGATTTCCACCAAGGCCGAGCACCATGAAGCCGTCCGCGCCTTCGTGAAGAAGCTGACGCCGCCGCTGCGCCTCTCGCTGCCCGCGCTCGAAACTCTGGCCGTTGTGGCCTATAAACAGCCGGTGACGGCGCCGGAGATCATGGACATCCGCGGCGTGCAAGGCGCCGGCGTGCTGAAGACGCTGCTCGACCGCAAGTTGATCGCCGAAGCGGGGCGCAAGAAGGTAGTCGGCCAGCCGATTCTCTACAAGACCACTAAGGAGTTCCTGGTGCAGTTCGGCTTGAAAGACCTGCGCGAGCTGCCGACGCTCAAGGAGTTCGAAGAACTGGGCCGCATGGCCGTGGCCGAACAAACCGAGCTGCCGCTGGATGGCGGCGGCGAATACGCCGACGACACCACCGAAACCGCCGGTGAGACTGACGAAGCTATCGGGCCGCCCGCGTCAACAAGCGGCGAAGCGGCATCGAACCGCGAACGCACGACGGCAGCCGCGCCCGAAAGCGAAGAAGCATCGGCGGAAAATGCCTGAAGAGCGCCTGCAAAAAATTCTAGCGCACGCCGGCGTCGCCAGCCGCCGCAAATCCGAAGAGTTGATCGTTGAAGGCCGCGTGACGGTGAACGGCAAGACCGTCATCGAGCTCGGCAGCAAGGCGGACTTCGAGCACGACCACATCAAAGTGGACGGCCGCCTGCTACGCGCACCCAAGCGCCACTCCTACTTCATGCTCAATAAGCCCAAAGGCTGCGTGACCACCGCGTCCGATCCGGAGGGCCGCGAGACGGTCATGCATCTGATGCGCGGCGTGAAAGAGCGCGTGTATCCCGTGGGGCGGCTCGATTATCACAGCGAAGGCCTGCTGTTGATGACCAACGATGGCGAACTGGCTCACCGCATCACCGCGCCCGCCCACCACGTGATGAAGACGTACGTGGTGAAGGTCACCGGCGCGTTGACCGAGGAGCAGGAGAAAGGCTTCCGCGAGGGCATCCCGATGCACGGCCGCAAGACCGCCCCCGCCGAGATCAAGCGGATCAAACACGGGGCAAATCCGTGGTACGAAGTGAAAATCGCCGAGGGCCGCCAGAACCAGATCCGCGTCATGTTCAAACACTTCGGGAAGCTGGTGGAAAAACTGCGCCGCGTGCGCGTGGCGTTCCTGGAACTGGATGTCCCACCGGGCCGCTATCGAGCCCTGACCAGCAAAGAAGTGGAGCGGTTGCGGAAGCTGGTCAAGCTGGAAGCTTCATAGCGGTCTACCACATGAGTTGCTGGCCGGCTCCCGTGCCGGGCCTGTGCCGCATAGCGCTAACTTGGGCGTCTCCCCTTGTACCCAAGCCTCCCCTAACTAACGCCGTTTTCTGGGCCACATCCACCAGACGCCGGCCCCACGGCGAAGTGCTGAATCAACCCTGGCGGACTAATCGATACCGTTCCAAATTACCGACCCGAGGCGCGGTTTCGCAGGGCGGAAGATCCTAAAGCGTTGCGCTGAGGCCGCGGAGCCGCGCGAGATGCTCTAGGATCCTCGGTTCCTCCTTGGCGTTCGCGAGCGGGGTGAGCTGCTCTTCGATGTAGCGCCAGTCGAGCGTTTTGTCATGGCGCACGGCAATGCCCTCCGCGTCGCGGATGTCGATGGCGCGCGAGGCAAACAGTTTCATTACCATCAGGTCCTCGGCGGAGCAGGTTCGAAGTTCCAGATCCGGCGCGAACTTGAAAAGCGTGGCCCGCTGGATTGCGAGTTGTTCGAATGGAAGCGCGCCCAGGGAGACGTCGATTCCGATCCCGCTGGGCGAGTTCAGCAGCAGGACCCTCGACTGGAGCGCGAACCGCGCGGCGTCGGCGATGCGCGGAGTGTAGTGAGCCAGCAGGGCTTCGACGAATGAAGCTTCGTTGCCGAAGCCGGTGAGCAGCGTGATGTCAACGTCACGCGTGACCCGCGCCTGGCTCCACCGTTGCACCGCGATTCCGCCGATAAAGCAAGAACTCCAACCGCGGTTGTCACAGAAATCCTGCACCTCCCGGGCGGCATCCAACAGATCGATGAAGCTCATCGGCGCAGCTTCGCCAAGTGGCGCTGCATCTCGACCAGCCCCGATGATTCGCTTGGCGGCTGCGTGCTCGTCGCGTGATTGAACGCCCGGGCCAGCAGCTTCAACGACAGCAGGTTGTCTTCGTCGCGCACTTCACGCAGGCGAATTTTCTCCAACTCCGGACCATACTCCTTCCAGGTCCGTGCCCATCGCTGAACCATCTCCTTCTCTGTCATATCTTCATTATCGCTCCGGGAACTGCCGGGCGAACAGAGTTCGCGCGTAGCGTTCCGCGACCTCGATGTCCCGCCCGGCCGCTATCGAGCCCTGACCAGTAAAGAAGTGCAGCGGCTGCGGAAGCTGGTCAAGCTGGAAGCCTCATAGTGGTCTACCACATGAGTTGCTGGCCGGCTCCGTGCCGGGACCACGCCGCAGAGCGATGGTCAGCGGAAACCGGGCACCGGCCCGCTCCCACGGCAGCGCGAGCATGCCGGCTATCTCCCGGATCTATCGCAGCCGCTTTACGCCCTTCACCCACGGCTCAAAGTGCGAGCCGATGGCCAGGGTCACGGAGTACGGGAGCGGTTGAATTCTAATATCGCCGCCGTTCTGGGTCCACGGCATGTAATTCCCCTGGCCGTCGAATTCACGGCTGAGTGGCTGCGGCACATTGATGGAATCCGTGGCCAGTTTCGTAATCGCGCCGCGCAGGCGAACCCGCGGAATATCGTCTCGCACCACCCGTGCCAGGCCTCGCAGGACGATGACGCGTTTGCGGTCCGGATATTTTTCGCGAAGAGCGTCCGCGCTGCTTGCCACATCCATCGCCACCAGCCGGCTGTCCGTCTCGCGGCGGATTTCCATTTGCCGGTCGGCCGATAACGTCGGAGTGACGTACGATAGCGGCCCAGGTCGCTTCAGCCACTCCTGCCACGCGGGGCCGTCGTACTCCAGCGCGACGAACACTTCTCGCGAACGCGCGTTTCGATAGTGACGCTCGGCATCCTTGGCCTCCGCGGGAACGGGCAAGTCGAACCCGGCTTCCTTCAGCTTCGCGGCGTCGAACCATACCGGGGCATCTTGCACCGGCTCGGGTGAATAACGGTATTCCGCGGAGGGATTCTGCCAGGTCAGCATCAGCGTGACGCTGCTATCCTCGCGTCCGCTTCCGTAAAAACGCACCTCGCGGGCCGTAAGTTCGATCTCGGAATCGGGTGGGCCGGAGCGGTTGCTCCTCACGTGGATCAGCACAAAGGCGTTCGAAACCACCAGCACCGCCATGGCGATGACCAACCCAGGCCGCTTCATAAGGCGCTCCGCAATCCGGTTCGCAAACGCTTGAAAACCGCCACCAACGCGATCGCCACCAATCCGATCAGCAGGAAGAACAGATATTTCGGCATCCAATCCCACCACCAATTGACCAGCCGGACGAAAAGGAAGATGACGAAGAATGCGGTTCCGGTATTGATGGTCTCACGCCAATTGCGCCTGATCCCGGCCCACACGGCGCCGCTCGCCGCCAGCATACCGAAGACTTGATAAAACTTTTCGATGTTCCGCGCATCCCACGGAAAGTAGCTTCCGCTTGCCTGCGCGGAGAGATACAGCATGGGGAAGAAGATCGCGAGCATCCCGACCAGCCGGTACACCATGGGGAATCCGGCACGCCCGGCATGGTGCAGGATCAGCGGCAGCGCCGCCATCGCGATGCCCGCAAGCATGAGTTCCTCCGGGCGCCGTTCGAATTCCCACCACCACCATCCGCGCCATACGTTGGTTTCGGCGGTGACCCAGCCCAGCACCGAAATCAGTCCGGCGGCCAACACCAGGCGCAAGCCAAAGTGATAGGCCAGTGCGATCCCGAAGACGCCCCACGCGGCCAGCGCATTGGGGGTCCGCGCCATATTGAAGATAGCGCCCAGGATGCTGAGGTTCGCCACGAACGCGGCGAACGCCACAACACAGATGAGCGACGTGTAGTACAGCGTGGTCTCCTTGCGCGCGGCCCACTCCGCCGCCGCGGTCAGGACAAACGGCAAGATCGCGAGCACCGCCACCTGCACCGGGGTGGGCCACAGGCCCATGTATCGGGCGAGGAACAACACCAGCGCCGCGCACAACGCCAACCCGCCCAGCGCGGATGCGATCTTCATGCCGAACGAGATTTGCCGCTGCGACTCGCTGGTGTCGACGTCGTATTGCGAGGCCAGTGCCTTCAGCTTTTGATCCAGGTGGGCGTCCAAACCGGAGCGCTGCTCCGGCGAAAGCCGCAAGGCGTTTTCAAGCTCGAGTTGATCCAGTTCTTGACGAAAAATGCGCAAGCGGTCGGCGCGTTCCTGTGGCTGCATGCGCGGGTTACCTTTGCCCTACGGCAAAATCGTCAATGGAACAGAAGCCTCGGTCCTCTCCCACAGCAGCGCGAGCGTGCCCTCATTCCCTGAGCCGGGGCGCACTTCAAAGCGCAGCTGCTCCACGGGTTGATCCAACTGCTTGAGGTTCAGCTTCATGCGCCCCAGGTCTTTTTCCTTCTTGTAGTCCAGGTGAAAGGCCTTGGCGTCGCTGTTCACGATGAGTTCCCAATCGCCCTGATCCGGCTGTATCCACAGTGCGTACACGCCCTTGGGCAGCTTGAGAGAACCGATCTGAATCCCGGCATCGTTGGAAGTGATCGTCGTGGCCCAGTTCGCCCCCGGACACCACACTACGCCGTAAGGGACCAGTTTCCCGAAAATTTCTCGCCCGCGCATGGAGGGAGCATCGTAGGTCATCAGGACGCTCTTGCCTCCGATGGTGGCGGTGACGTTTTGCGTGGGACTCATGGGACCCTTCGGGCGCTCTTCCTGTTTGGGTGCTTGCGCGGCGGCCAGCCCGCACACTGCCGCGAACACGGCCGCGGCCCGGTACGCTCCGTGAATGTTGCTCATACGGCCTCCTTAGCGCACGGTGATGGGAACCGACGCCACGTGATTCTCCCAGGCCAGTTCCAACTTCGCGCTGTTCGCGCCCGTGCTGGTGAGAGTATATTTCAATCTTTCGATCAGCGCGGGTGGCTTCGACATTTGCATCTTCACGCGCCCCAGGTCCAGATTGGGGTGATATTCCGTGCCCCACTGCCGCGTTTCTTTGCTGATGATCAGTTCCCAGGCGTTCGGATCCTTTACCAGCGCGTAAAGGGTATAGACACCCTTGGGTACGGCCAGTCCACCGACAGTGAGATCGGCCTCTGTCATCAACGTGGTGGCATTGTTCGCCCCGGCGCGCCACACCGGATAGGTAGGATCTTTTGAAATCACGCTGCCCTCTCCGAAAACCGTTCGCCCGCGCACGGACGGCGCAAAGTAAGCGATGGACAACTTCTTGCCGTCAACGGTCAACGCCGCTTGCGCGGGAGGACTCTGTGCTTCCACCAGGGAACTGGAAATACAGAGTAGTACCACCATCGGAATGGCGCTCAATAATTTTCGATCGTTCATACCCCGTATTTCAACACACTCGGGGCCGGGATGAAAGCCTTTGGCTCCGCGCGTCGCTGACGCGACTGCAAGATGCATGCTGCTCCACAAGCAATGGCGGGCTCGTCCCTCCGATCTCATTCAGGGCACTCTTGATCTCTTGATTTTGAAGACGATCAGACTGGGACTGCCCTCGCGCCCGTACCAGGGAACTCCGGCTCGCAGAGCGGCGACGAGTACGACCGCCGCGCCAGTGGCTTCGTTCAAGTCTCGTTATCGAAACTGCCCGGCGCTTAGTTAACTTCATCCTGCACCTCAACTCTGTCCCGCCGGGTACTTCCGATCAACGCTAACGACTGGTCAGGGGCGATCCCTGTCTTGCGCGATTAGGAGGTGTCTTCGGAAGTCGACAATTCGTGCGCGAACCGGCGGCCACATCCAAGTCACCGGGCACGTTTGTCGTAGCAATGCGCCAGTACGCGTCCCGTGCCGCCCATCGATTCCGCGAAACTTCGGGACCGGGTATTATTCTCGTTCACCGGGTAATAGAAGGCCTCCTTCAGGCCCAGCTCCTCGTATCTGCTATACAGAGCGATCGCGAGGCACTGGGCAACCCCAGTTCCCCGGTAGGCGGGCAACGCGCCGATGCCAAGCAGGCCCGCTCTCCGATAGCGCTTTGCTCCCAACATCAGCCGAACAACCTGAATGGGGCCGAGCTTCCCCTTGAAGGAACGAAACAACGGGTTCCAGTCGGGCATGCCCAGGCAGAATCCGGCCGGTTGTCCCTCTACTTCGCCGATTAACATTTGGCGCGGGTCCAGCACGGGCTTGATGGGATCGAAGAACTCGTGGAACTCGCCGCTGGTCTGGGGGTGAAACTCCCACTCATCCCTGAAACACTCATTGAACAGGACTCGGAATATCTCCAGGTCCTTGGTCCAAAGCTTCTTGTTGATGGGCCGGACGAGAACCTTCTTATTCTCCGAGGCACGGCTCTTTACCGCCTGATAACTGTCGGAGCGGAAGCCTATCGTGTAGTACCAGAAAGGATAGGTCGGCTTGTAGCCAGAAGCAACCAGGTATTCGGTGTAGTAAGGCGGCTGCCAGCCGAAGGGGAACATGGGATCCTCATCGTAGGCCGCCGAACGGGTGCCGGCTCCCAGGATCGCAGCTCCATTGAATGGCGCGATAATGCGATCCACGCCACGGTCTTTCAGCCAAGCCTCCGACCGTTCGAACAAGGCGCGCACCCCCAACTGCTCACCCGGCAACGCGGCGAAGTAGCCGATGAACCCGACACGCTCGTTCTTGTCCTTCTGGTACTTGAGGTTGACCAGAGCCGCACATCTAGCGACCTCCCGGCCGCCGCTGGAGGCTACGAACAGCGTGTGCTCCATCTCACTGAAGAACTCAGATCTTCCGGAAAGGCGTTTGATCACGTCCGCGTCGGTCTCTGAAATAAACAGAGGGTTCGAGCCGATCCAACTACGCTCCAGAGCGACGAAGCTCCTGAGCGCCTTCGCGTTGCTGGGGCAGACTTCTCGAACAGTCGTTTCGCTCACTTGAGGCAGAGTCTCCTTGGCAAGCATCTCGATCTAGGCATGATAGCTGTACTCGCGCCACGGCGCTAGGGGCTCTGCCGGTCTACCTTTTACCCCGCTTCTGGACTGCCGTTGGGACTCTCCCGCACCGCAAATCAGCCAGCGCAGGGTGGCTCCTCGACGGCGCAGCGTTTGGAAATCCGGTTGCTGGCGCGAAATCCCGTTCTCTTTCCGAAGTAAACCCACCCAATGGCCGCAAGGCGTTCATGGTTATGGAGCTTGTGGATGGCCAGTTTCCTCCAACACTCGTTAGCGATGGTGGCACCCGTTGGAGCCGCGGGCCCCTCAATGCTATTCTGCAATTTGACTCAGACCATTGTTCGCTAGCCGGCGCTCAAGACGCGCCGGGCCCGAAGACGTCTTCCACACCCCTACCTTAAGTGTCTTTGTGGAGCGAACAAGCAATGAACTACTCTTCCGATTCTTTAGTGCGCGCACGCGTGTGCGAAGCGGCCCAGGAACACTATTGCCTGCGATTTGGGGACGGCGCCGAAAGCGACGCAGTGCCTGCCGGTGCCCTGCGTTGGAGTGCGGAACTGCCGGCTGTGGGCGATTGGGTCCGGGCCCGCCGCGCCGATGCCGCACTCGCGTTGATCGAGGGCGTGGAGCCGCGTGCCACCTGCATCTCGCGCCAACGTCCAGGCGGCGGGCAGCAGGTCTTGGCGGCGAATGTCGACCTGATCGTCATCGTGATGGGCCTCGACGGTGACTATAACCTTCGGCGTCTCGAACGCTACCTGGTACTGGCCGCCGCAAGCGGCGCGGAGGCGATGGTCGCGTTGAACAAGTTGGATGTCTGTGCGGAATGGCCGGCGCGCCTTGCCGAGGTACGGGCCATAACAAGCGCCGCGGAAGCGCTGTCGGCGCATCAGTCCATAGCGCCAATTGCTGAAGTTGTGCGTGGACGCACAGTGGTGCTGCTCGGCTCATCAGGGGCGGGCAAGTCAACGATCGCCAACGCCTTGCTTGGCGAGTCTCGCCAAGCTACCCAACCCGTGCGGGAGTCCGACTCGCGAGGCCGCCACACGACGACACGCCGCATGCTCATCGAACTGCCGAACGGCGGTGCGCTGATCGACACGCCGGGCCTGCGTGAACTAGCGCTCTGGGCGGGACAGAATTCGGTGGACGAAGTGTTTGACGGCATCGCCACGCTCGCACGCAAGTGCCGGTTTCACGACTGCGCGCATGCGGGCGAGCCGGGCTGTGCAGTCTCCGCGGCGCTCCAAACCGGCGAACTCGAACCGGCGCGTTGGGCCAGCTACCAGAAGTTGTTGGCCGAAGCCCGCTACCATGAGCGCTCCGTGGATCAGCGTGCGGCTGCTGAAACGAAGCGCAAGTGGAAAGTGATCCATAAGGCCATTCGGCATCATCCCAAGTACAACCGGTGAGTCACGCCCATACCCCCCGTTCAAACGGCGCTGTGTAGAGGACGAGCAAAAGGCTTCTTCCAGCCTGGCTAGCGCTGACCATCCCAATCGCTCCAGGGGCAAACGACGGCTCGCGGAACCTGCCCCACCCCGCAAAAACCAAGCTGATATACTCTAAACGGAGGCTGGAAATGCCGTCACGCCGATCATACCTTATCGCCCCGTTGTTGATCGTTGTCTGCTCCGTTGCCGCCGGGCTTTTTTCCGGCGACAATGTGGCCGCTGCATCTCCGGCCGATGACCCCGTTAGCCAGAGCATGAAGTCCTTCACCACCGTCTTTGACGCGGTGGAACAGAATTTCGCCGACAAAGTGGACGCCGACAGAGCCATCTACAACGGCGCCGTTCCCGGCATGCTGCGCACGCTCGATCCGCACTCCAATTTCTTCGATCCCAAGGCCTATGCGGCCATGCGCGAAGATCAGCGCGGCCAGTATTTCGGCGTCGGCATGCAGGTGGGTCCGCGCAACAATCGGACCATGGTGATGTGGCCGTTCGAAGTTTCTCCGGCGTACCGCGCGGGATTGCGCCCCGGCGACATCATTGTCCAGGTGGGCGACAAGAAGACCGACGGACTCAACACCAGCGAAATAGCGGACTTGCTCCGTGGCCCTCGCGGAACCAAGGTTCAGGTCTATATCAGCCGCTCCGGCCAGCCGAAACCGCTGATGTTTGAAATCGTGCGGGACGCCATCGCCCGGTCCACGGTGCCGGAAGTATTCTGGCTGAAGCCGGGCATCGCGTATGCCAAGATCGAGTCATTCGGAGAAACCACTAGCCGGGATTTCCAGGAGAAACTTCGGCAGTTGGGCGAGAACAATATCAAGGGCATGGTGCTGGACCTGCGGGGCAATCCCGGCGGATTGTTGAACGAAGGCGTGGAGATCGCCGGCCACTTCCTGAAGAAGAATGAATTGGTGGTCAGCCACCGCGGCCGTGCGCAGCCCAATAAGAACTATTACGCGCGCTCCGATAATGGCGGCAAAACGTATCCCGTGGTGGCGGTGGTGAATCGCTCCTCCGCGTCGGCGGCGGAGATCGTCAGCGGCGCCCTGCAGGATCATGACCGCGGTTGGGTGCTCGGGGAAGCCACGTTCGGTAAAGGCCTGGTGCAGACGGTGTTTCCGTTGAGCGAAAATACCGGGCTGGCGCTGACCACGGCGCACTACTATACGCCCAGCGGACGCCTGATCCAGCGCGACTACTCGCATATCTCGTTCCTCGATTATTACTACCGCGCTAAGACCGAAGAGAAGAACGCCGCCGACGTGAAGATGACCGACAGCGGCCGTACCGTGTACGGCGGCGGCGGCATCGCGCCTGACGAAAAATGGGAAGCGCCCAAGCTGAACAAGTTCCAGATCGAAGTGCTGCGCAAGTCCGGGTTCCTGATGTTTTCCGCGCATTACTTCGGGCCTAAGGATGATGTCCGGATGGCCAAGGGTTGGGAGCCTGATGAGACCGTGGTCAACGAGTTTCATCGGTACCTGCTCGACGAAAAATACGAATTCACCGAAGCCGACTTCACCGCGAATCACCAGTGGGTGAAAGAGCAGTTGAAGCGCGAAATGTACGTCACCGCGTTCAGCTATGAGCAGTCCCGCGTCGTAAACATCCAACAGGATCCGGAA
>CAMAUG010000091.1 GCA_945861255.1 Candidatus Sulfopaludibacter sp. SbA3 | reverse complement strand
GATGACGGGAAAGCTCCCTATGCAGCATGGAATCCTTCAGAACGACAATCCAAAGACAGGAGAGCGCAACTGGTTCTCCTCGCAAATCCAGGTGCCCGTGCTGTGGGATGCGGCCCGTGCCGCGGGGTTGAAGACCGCTTCCATAGACTGGCCCGTCACGGTCGGCGCGCAAATCGATTTCGATTTTCCCGAAAAGTTCAACCCGAAGTCCGGCAGCGGGCAAATGACGCTGGCCGATCACGCGCCGGTCTCGACGCCCGGTCTCATCGAGAAAATCTCGGCCCGGTATCCCTCCTTCGCCACCGCGCGGGTTGACGATGGCACCCGCACCCTGGCCGCGCTCTATGTTCTCCAGGAGGGCAAGGCCGATCTCATCCTGCTCCATCTGGTCGATCATGATTCCGCGGCCCATGATTTTACTCCGTTTGCCAGGGAATCCATCGCGGCGCTGGAGTTCGCGGACGAATGCCTCGGCCGCATCGTCCAGGCCTTGCCCAAGACCGGTGTCATCGCCCTGGTCAGCGATCATGGTTTCGAGAAAATGGACCGGTCGATTTCGCTGAAAAGCTTCGGAAACGACCTGGAGGTTCAGTCCAAAGTGGCCATCACAAGCCGTGCCGATGTCGCCGAGCGCCTTCGCGCCAGCGGTCTCACGGGCGGAGAGATCCCGCAGGCTGAGCTGCAGCGTTACGCCGCGGACTGGGCGGGAAAGTACGTTTTCGAGCCGCCCGAACACGCTGTTTTCGGCGATCAGCCGTTGAAGGCATCCCGTGGAAGCCATGGTTATTGGCCGCGCCGGAAGGACTATCGCTCTGCTTTTGTGCTGTGGGGGAATGGCGTGAAGACCGAGCGGCTTCATGAAATCGAGATGACCTCCCTGGCTGCCCGCTTCGCTGAAGTGCTTGGCCTTCGCTTTCCCGGAAATTAGGGGATGCCGTGCCTGGGCGACCCCCGCAATAGCGGATTGTGGGCCCGCCCCGCGCCGCCCGTATCCGTCCTCAATATCCCCGGCACGGCTGAGGAACCAGCACCGAGCCGCCGTTCATGACCATGCGGACCACACCCGTAGGTGATCAGAGGTGGCCGCCGCGTGTTCACCCAGGGCGCTCCGGAGCCTGGAATTCCGGTGGCCAGTCGGCGGCCGGTCAGGTCGCGCTCGCGTGATAGCATAAAAAGACTTCGGAGGACCAATCCAAATCCATGGGAACGAGCGTATCTAGTAATGAGGCGGGGAGTACCGCTCGGCCGGCCCGCGAAGCCACCTGGGGTGAGCTGATCACTCGTTGCGCAAAGGGCGATTCGGATGGCCTGGCGGCGCTGTACGATGAATCCTCCTCGCTGGTGTATCGCGTGGCGCTGCGTTTTGTGGCGAATCCCGCCGATGCCGAGGAAGTGACGATGGACGTGTATCAGCAAGTGTGGCGGACAGCAGAGCGTTACGCCGGCGAGAGGGGAACCGTCTCGGCCTGGCTGGTGACGCTTGCGCGCAGCCGCGCGTTGGATAGAGTCCGCGCGAAAGCTTCCCGTACACGTGTCGAAGAGCCGCTCCCCGAATTCCGGGAATTGCGTTTCACGGGCGCCGGGCCGGAGGACGCCACGCTTGCCACTCAGGAGCAGCGCAGGATACGGGCGGCGCTGAGCACTCTCCCTCACGAACAACGCGAAGCCGTGGAGTTAGCCTTCTATTCCGGCCTCACGCATGCGGAATTGGCGGATCGGCTGCAACAGCCGCTGGGAACCGTGAAAACCCGCATCCGAAGCGCTATGATGAAACTGCGCGAACAGTTGGGAGATCTGGCGCCATGACGGAACACCGCACAGCTACCTGTGACATTCACGATCAAGCCATTTCGTACAGTCTCGGCTTGTTGGAACCAGGTGAAGTCACCACCTTCGAGGCCCATATGAAGGAATGCGGCGTATGCGCGTCGGAAGCGCGCGCATTCGGAGCCGTAACCGTTGGCCTGGCTCAGGCGCTTCCCGAAGCGCGGCCGCATCCGCGGGTACGGGAAGAAGTGCTCCGGCGCGCCGCACCGGAACGGATTCTGGTGCGCGCGGGCGACGGCGCGTGGCAGACGCCCTTCCCCGGCGTGGACGTCAAGCAACTGTTCGTAGATCCGGCCACGCGGAACGTCACCTGGATGGTTCGCATGGCGCCGGGCGCCAAGTATCCTTCCCATCATCATGCCGGCCACGAGCACTGTTATGTATTGGAGGGCGATCTGATGTTCAGCGATCACACCTTGCACGCTGGCGATTACGAAGTCGCTTCCGCGAGTACAGACCACTCCATCACCACCACTGCCTCGGGTTGTCTTCTGTTGATTATCAATAACGAACGCGACGAAGTTTTTGCCTGACTTCCCCGGCCTTGAATGCAGCCCTACAACAGCCTCATTCCGGGCACTCAACCGGAACGCCGCCATGACGCCTATCGCAGCACCGTCCTGCGCAACCCGCGACGGCCGCTGATTCAGATTCCGCAGACGTTATCGGAAATCACGGGACCGCTGTTCGGCCATAATCCCATCGGCGAAATGGACAACGACCTTACCTGCCACTTCGCTGAAGAGCCCCAGGGGCAGCGCATCCACCTTTCCGGGCGCGTGCTCGATGAAGATGGCCGCCCCGTGCGCAATACGCTGGTCGAAATCTGGCAGGCCAACGCCGCCGGCCGCTACCACCACCCCGTGGACCGCCACCCCGCGCCGCTCGACCCGAACTTCATCGGCGCGGGACGCGCCATGACCGATGACCAGGGCGACTACCGCTTCACCACCATTCGGCCGGGTGCGTATCCCTGGCGGAATCACGACAACGCGTGGCGGCCCGCGCACATTCACTTTTCCTTGTTCGGGCCATCCTTGTTGACGCGCCTCATCACGCAGATGTACTTCCCCGGCGATCCTCTGTTTGACTTCGATCCTATCTTTCAGTCCATCCCGGATGAGCAGGCCCGCCGGCGCCTGATCTCCCGTTTCGATCTGGAGACCACCGAGCCTGAGCGCGCCTTGGGCTTCAAGTTCGATATCGTCCTGCGCGGCCGCCACGCCACGCCGTTTGAGGATGTGCATCAATGAGACGATGCGCATGAATGACCGGAAATTCATCGCGTCGGCGTCGCAGACCATTGGTCCCTATTATGGGTTCGCCTTGACCACCAATCCCGCGCTGGGTGTATTGGCGCACCCGGGCGCGCGCGGCGAACCCATTCAGTTGGTGGTGCGGGTCCTCGATGGCGACGGAAAAGCCGTCTCCGATTCCATGCTGGAGTTGTGGCAGGCCGATGCCGGAGGAAAATACAGGCATCCCGAAGACACCGAAGAACGCGAGCCCGATCCCGCGCTCGAAGGCTTTGGCCGCCTGGGTACGAACGCGGAGGGTGAAGCGGTATTCACCACCATCAAGCCCGGCCGCGTAGCGGGCCCCGGTGGAGCGTTGCAGTCTCCCCACATCAATGTGATCGTGTTCGCGCGCGGCATCCTGCTGCACCTCTACACGCGCATCTATTTCGCCGGCGATCCTGCCAATGAGGGCGACCCCATCCTGGCGCTGGTTCCCGAGGAGCGCCGCCCCACGCTCATCGCTCATCCCGATCGCAAGCAATCCGGTGTGTGGCGCTTCGATATTCACCTGTGCGGCGAACACGAAACCGCGTTTTTCGATTTATAAAATCGTGCGTTCACCGCGCTCGGGCCACCTGTTACGCCCGCCGATTCCGCCACTTGGCACTTGGAGAAATCCCACCACACCTGCACCCCGCGGTACGTTGTAGGCAAGAAGTCCGGGTGTTGGTCTCGCACAGTACCGGGCCACGAAAGCCTCAGCAATTCTAGACACTGTTGGAGCAGCGTAAAGGCTTCCCGAAAGGGAGGAAATGGGTGATTCGAGTCGCGCGCCGCCTTTTCTTGAAAAATGAGAAACAGGGGCCGGACGTTGCCTTCCGATAGTGGCAACGAGGGGCCCCGAACGAATTTAAATGAGAGCGTGAGCCGCAAAAAAAACGAGAGCAAGACGGACAGCACACCGGCGTCAATGGCGCGGCGATATCCCGCATCGCCGCACCCCCATTCCCATCCGCATCGTGAACCCGCGGCTGCGAAACTGAAAGTGCATGCAAGAGGATCTCAACGCGCAGCGCCAGTATTGGGATACTACCTTCGCGCAGCGTCCGGAAATGTTTGGTGAAACCCCCAGCGATCCGGCGCGCAAGGCCCTGGAAGCGTTTCGCGCGGAACACTGCGTCAATATTTTAGAGCTCGGTGGCGGCCAGGGACGCGACACGCTCTTCTTCGCCGGTAACGGTCTGCGTGTCACCATGCTCGATTACGCTCAGAGCGCGGTCGACGCCGTGATCGCCAAGGCCGCCGCGATTGGCGCGATTGGAGTGAGCGGCCTGGTCTCGGCGCTGCAACATGACGCGCGCCGGCCGCTGCCGTTCCCGGACGCGGCGTTCGATGCCTGCTACTCGCACATGTTGTACTGCATGGCCATCACCGATGAAGAGGCCATGCGCCTTTCGCGCGAGGTCCGGCGCGTCCTCAAGCCCGGCGGCTTGAATATCTTCACGGTGCGCCACACCGGGGACCCGCATTACGGCGCGGGCACCCACCACGGCGGACAAATGTGGGAATCGGGCGGCTTCATCGTCAATTTCTTCGACCGCGCGAAGGTTGATCGTGTGGCGGAAGAATATCAAATTCTGAGCGTCGAAGAGTTCGAGGAAGGCGGCATGCCCCGCAAGCTCTACCGCGTCACACTACGCAAATAACGGGGCAGGCCACTCCATCGCCGATCTCCGCGCCAACCGGTATCGTGATTTCAGCAGTTTGTGGCGGAGATCGGCGATGGAGTAGATCGGCGATGGAGTAGCCTGTCCCCTTATTTCGCTATGCTGGATGGTTCCATGTCCCTTGTCCCGTTTCTTCATCTCGCCGCTGCCGGACAGCACTTGAGCGCCGCCCAGGCGCACGCAGCCATGCAGGAAATTCTCTCCGGCCAAGCCAGCGAGCCGGTGATCGCAGGCTTCCTGGTCGCCCTGCGGATGAACGGCGAGACCGCTTCGGAGCTCGCCGGTTTCGCGCGCGCCATGCGCGAAAAGGCCGTCCCCGTCGACGCGGGCCGCAACCTCATCGACATCGTCGGCACCGGCGGCGACGGCGCGGGCACGTTCAATATTTCTACCGCGACGGCGCTGGTGTTGGCGGGCGCCGGGCTGCACGTGGCCAAGCACGGCAATCGCGCCATCTCCAGCCGCGTGGGCAGCGCCGATGTGCTGGAAGCTCTGGGCGTGCGCATCGCCATGACGCCGGAGGAAGCCGGGCGCGCCATTCGCGAGATCGGACTGGGATTTCTCTACGCGCCGCTTCTGCATCCCGCCATGAAGTACGCGCAGCCGGTGCGCCGCGAAATCAAAATGCGAACCGTGTTCAATCTGCTGGGGCCTTTAACCAATCCGGCCAACGTGGAGTGCCTGGTCATCGGCGCGCCCTCGCCGGAAGCCGCGCGCGTTATGGCTGGGGCGCTGAGCGAACTCGGCACCGCGCATTCCTACGTCGTTCACGCCCAGGATGGGCTCGACGAGATCAGCATCAACTCACCCACCGAGGTCCATGAGGTTTGGAGCGGCCGCGTCCAAAAACACCTCTGGACGCCGGCCGATTTTGGCGTGCCTCCGGGTCCGCTGGATGCGCTGGCGGGTGGGGACGCCACAGAAAACGCGCGCCTGGTCCGCGAGATTCTGCATGGCGAACATGGCCACCGGAGGAACATCGTTTTGGTCAATGCCTCCGCCGGATTGATGGCGGCGGGTGTCGCTTCCACACCTGCCGTAGGCATGGAAATAGCAATGGAATCAATCGATTCCGGCCGGGCTGCCGCCGTCCTTGAAAAACTTCGAAAAAACTTTCCGGTTTCGTGAGCCGTTTTCCCGCCAAGCTGCGCGTAGTCTAGTGAGAAGAGACACCGACGATCGGAGGATCAGGCGCTAGCCGCCTGGGATGGCTGGCCGGTTTACGATAGACTGGCCGGTCCCGTCGGAGGCTCTATCTCAACGCGGCGTGGATTCCGGACTCGGAGACGAATCCACGTCCGCGATTTTCTTTTCGATCTCAGCCAGATCCCGCGCTACATCCCCCGCCAGCATCGTCGCCAGTCCCTCAGCCGGTGACGTCTTCCTGCTGCCCGCTGTTCTGCTTAACGCCTCGCGGTACAAGTCCCGCGCCCGCTCCAACCGCACACGAGCCGCCGCCACGGGACCGGTTTCCAATAACAGCTCTCCCATGCGTGCGTTCGCCTGCGCCAGCGCGATGCCCGTGGCTTCGGTGGCACTGCCTCCCGTAGCGGTTTCCGCCGAGTAGAGCTCCTGCGCGATCTCAATGGCGCGATTGAAAGTGGTGTATGCGGCCGCGTAATCGCCTCTGGCTCGTTGCGTTGCGCCCAGGGTGGCGGAGGCTTGCACCAGTTCCCGCCGCGTCCGCGCCTCGCGATTTTCCGCTTCCATCCGCAATTGGAAGGCGACGCCGGCGTAGTGCGAAGACACCGCTGCGATGCTGATCAGCGCCGCTGCCACCACCGCCGCCGCCGCCACGGCTTCCGCGTTGCGGGTAACGAATCGCGCCATCTGGTAGCCCGGCGTGTCCAGCCGGGCGATCACCGGACGGCCATCCAGATAGCGCTGCACGTCTTCGGAAAACTGTTCCACCGACGCATAGCGCCGGTGCGGCTCCTTGCGCAACGCCATCAGGACGATGTTGTCCAGGTCTCCCGCCAGTTTCTTGCGCAGGCGCTTGCGCGCGGCTTCCACGGATTCAGCCTCCGCAACCATCTTGTGAGTGGCTTCGGGAACATTGCCGCCGGCGGCCAACGCCACCGCGCTGGGCCGCGGCGGTTCGCCTTCGCAAATGGAGTGCTCCAGCGCGGCACGCGACCCGCCGGCTTCAAACGGCATCCGCCCGGTGAGCAGTTTGAACAGCAGCGCTCCCAACGAATAGACATCGGTGGCGGTGTTGACCGGTTCGCCGCGAATCTGTTCCGGACTCGCGTAGTCCAGCGTCATCGGCCGCAGGTCCGCCCGCGTATGCGGCGGCTCGACGCCGGAATCCGGCCCCGGCAGCAGTTTTGCGATTCCAAAATCCAGGAGCTTGGGCACGCCATCGGCCGTCACAAGAATGTTGTTGGCCTTGATGTCGCGGTGCACCACCAGGTTCCGATGCGCGTATTGTACCGCCGAACACACGGAGCGGAACAGGTGTAGGCGCTCTGAAACGGTGGACTTGTGTTCGTCGCAATACTGGTCGATGGGCGTTCCTTCCACATACTCCATGACCAGGTACGGCAGATCTTCGGGAGTTGATCCGCCGTCGATCAGCACCGCGATGTTGGGATGGTCCAGGCTCGCCAGCACTTGCCGCTCCCGCCGGAAACGCCGCAGAATTTCCTGCGAGTCCATACCTTTGCGGACTAGCTTAATCGCGACTTTCTTGTGAAATTCGTTATCGAAGCGCTGGGCCAACCATACCGATCCCATGCCGCCGCGCCCGATCCGGCGCTCCAGTTCGTAAGCGCCCAGGCGATAGCCCCGCGGATACTCCGGCGTTTCTTCCTCGCTGGGCCCGAAATCCGCGGTGGCCAGCAGCGCGTCGCTGACGTAGGCGGCCGGCGTGGCCATGAAGTGCCGGGACTTTTCGTGACTGGCCAGCAGACTCTCCACCTCGCGGCGCAACGCGCCATCGCCGGCGCAGGCCGTCTGCACATAGGCGGAGCGGTCGTCGGCGACCGGGCGCTCCATTGCTTCCTCGAAAATCTCGCGGATTTGAATCCAACGCTCCGGAGTCACAAGGCTCCTCCGGTAATCTCCCGGTGCAGGAACGCTCGCGCGGAATTCCAACTACGCTTCACGGTGGCGGGGGAAACGCCCATGACCTCGGCGGTTTCCTCCACGGAGAGTCCGCCGAAAAAGCGCAATTCCACCAGACGTGACTGGTCCGCATCAAGCGCGGCCAGCTTCTCCAGGGCGGCATCGATGGCGATCATATCCAGGGGCTACTCCTGGCTGATGGCCAAACTATCTTCCAGCAGCACCCGTTGGTCTTCGCCGCCGCGCCGCGCCGCGTGATGCTTGCGTGCGTAGTCCATCAGGATGCGGCGCATCTGCGTGGCCGCCAGCGCCAGAAAGTGGCCCCGGTTTTCGATGGACGCACGCTGATCCACCAGGCGCAGATAAGCCTCATGCACCAACGCCGTCGGTTGCAGTGTGTGTTCGGAGCGTTCACGCCGGAAGTAGGCGCGAGCCAGCCGGTGCAGCTCGTCGTAGACCAAAGGGAGCAGTGCGTTGACCGCTTCCTGTTGGCCCCGCCCCAGCTCCCCGAGCAGACGCGTGACCTCTCCGCTGGTGTCCGTGCCTCCGGTCATCGGGATCTGAGGCAATTATAGCAACCGCCATGCTCTGAATCGCGGTACGCGCGTCAGCACGTCCAGTCCGCCGTTCCGCGTTGTCATCGAACTCCCGGACAATGCGAAGCTCGCCGAGGTAACGGTTGGGTGATCGGGGAACCCCTCGGCTAACCGCCGATCAGCCCATTGTCATCCTGCGGCGGTACGGCTTTCAGTTTGCCGCAGCGTGGAGGCTGGTGGCTGGCGGCATTAAAGACCGCCGCAGAGGCGTGATCGCCGATCGCTTGAGTATGCCGGCTGGTTCAGAACACCAGCTTCAATCCCAACTGAATCTGCCGTGACGTGGTCACCGTGCTGGTGATCAGGCCCGCCGTGGGACTGATCGCCGCGCCCGAGAACACCAGTTGGTTCGGCGCCGCGAAGTTGGCGCGGTTCAGCAGGTTGAACGCCTCCACTCGGAATTGCAGGTTCACGCGCTCCGTGATGATAATGTTCTTGAAAGTGGATACGTCCACGGTGGCCAGGCCGGGGCCGCTGAACACGCCGCGTCCCAGATTGCCGAACGTGCCCGCCGCCGGCCGAACGAACGCATTGGGGTTGTACCACTGGTTCGGGTTGCTGAGAATCACCGGTCCGGTGAAGGCGGGATTCAGTGAAGGACGGTCCGGATTGCGCGTGTCGCCGTTTCCGGAGCGGTTAGCACCCACCAGTGGGGTGAACGGAAAACCGCTGAGTAAACTGGCGATGGCGTTCACCTGCCACCCGCTGATGAATCTGTCGCCGATTCCCGTGACGCCCGACGCCCATCGCCGGCCCTTGCCGAACGGCAAGTCGTAATGCCCCGAAAGGCTCCCCTGGTGCGGCGCGTTCAACGCCGAAGGGCCCCAATCCCGCCGCAGGTTCGTGCGGTCCATCAACATCTGGGCTTGATTATTGGCCTGCGCGCCGGTGAGCCCGGAATTAATATCCAGACTCTTCGACCAAGTGTAATTCGTGCGGAACTGGAGGCCGCCGGCCAGCCGCCGCGTCACGTCGATTTGCAGGGAATTGTAACTGCTGTTGCCTTGTGTGTACCAGAAGAATCCGCCGGCCAGATTGCGGTTGGGCCGGGTCCCCACCGGAATGTATTGCGCGCCTTGCGTGACCGTGCTCTGGCCGAAGGGAGCGGCGCCGATGCCGCCCGCCGTGCAGGTGGCGTTGCCACAGATCTGCGCCGGAATCGCGTTCGGATCCACGGTCAGCAAGCCGTGATATCCAAACGACCCCGTATAGGCAACCCGGAGCGCCATGTTGGTGCTCAGGCGCTGCTCCACGCTGAAGTTCCACTGCTGCACGGCGGGAGTGCGCGCATCGGGCTGGATGCCGCGCGGTCCGAAGACAGTGCATCCCGCCGGGACGTTTGCCCCGCCCGTGCAAGCCGGTGGAGGCGTTACTCCGGGCGCGATCGGGGTAATCGAGAACAACGATCCCGTGAACGTAGCGGAGCCATTGGAAGGCGGCACGAAATTCAGCATGAAGGCGAGATTATCGATTAACGAATAGGCCATCGCGTAGCCCACGCGAATCGCGGTATTTCCGTTCCCGAATACATCCCAGGCCAACCCCGCGCGGGGTTGGAACAACCTGCGAGCGTGATTTTCCGTGTACGCCGAAGAGCCCACCCGAGGATTGGTGAGCAGGATGCCCTGTCCATCGGTGACGTAGTTGGCGGCGCGGCCCGTGGCTTCATTCCAGCCGTCCGTGAATTCATGCCGCAATCCCAGCCGCAGGCTCAAATTCGAGCGCAACCGGATGTTGTCTTCCACAAACCACGCGCCCATCCAATTCCGCCAGCCAAGGGCGTTGGTGGTGGGCGCTACCGTGAACTGGGTTACCGTGCCTCTCAGAAAGCCGGTGTAATCCGCGAAGTTCGCCTGCCCCAAGCGGCTGGAGGCGATGTTCTCATTGTCACGCAGGCGTTGGAACCACACGCCTCCGCTGATCTGGTGGTTGCCCCGGACCATTTGCGCGGTGTCGGTGAAGGTAAAAATATTGCGGCGGTTATTGGCGCCGGCGGCCGCGTTGGGGCCGGTGGTGGTAATGGTGGCGGTGCTGGTTGTGGTTACCGCGCCGCCCACCACGATGGTTCCGGGCGGGCGACCCGTCAGGAACGACAGGCTCTGCGGGAACTGCGCTAACGAATAGGAATCCAGGTTGTATGCGGAGCGCGAAAATCCCGCCGTGAAGGTGTTCACCACGCGCGGCGAGAAGATCCGCGTCTCGCGCAGTGTTGCCACTTGGCCGCGCAGCGTGTTGGCCGACGCGAACAGCGGGTTCGCCAAGGGGATCACGTTGTTGCCATCGTCGATCGTGTAGGACATCGAAAGCGAATCGCGGTCGCTGATGACGTAGTCTCCGCGCATGGTTCCGAAATTTTCATGAATGGACTGTTTCGGATTGTTGTAGGAATATGCGAATCCGCCGGGCACACCATTCACCAGCAGGTCCGGACCGTTGGCCCGGGGCCAGAACGCCGTGAACGGCAGCATTCGAGAATCCACGCCCGTCACATCCACATATGTCCCCTGCGCGTTGGGGAGCTTCCCCAGGCGCGCCTGGTCGGTGGGAACCACCGACACGTTGCTCACGGCCAGGCGCTGCTGGAACCCTTCGTAGTTGCCGAACAGGAACAGGCGGTCTTTTTTCAAAGGCCCGCCCAGCGAGCCTCCGAATTGATTCCGGCGAAACGGCGGGACTCCTGTAACCACTGGATTCTGATCGAAGAAATTCCGCGCATCAAGCCCGCTGTTACGCAGGAACTCGAACGCCGATCCGTGGATTTGATTCGTGCCGGACTGCGTCACCACCGTCACCTGTGCACCGGCGCGCTTTCCGTATTCGGCGGAATACGCGTCGGTCAGCACATTGAATTCGCGCACGGCGTCGATGCCCAGCAGGTATCCGCTGGCGCCGCCGGGCGTGACGGAAAGCTGGCTGGAGCCGGTGTACTCCACGCCGTTCAGCAGAATCTGATTCTCCATCGGGCGGCGGCCGGCAACGGTGAACGTAAATCCATTACTGGTGCTGGTGTTGGCGCTCTTCAGCGTATAGCTGATGGCTCCGGCGTTCAGCGTGATCAAACTATCGAAGCTGCGTCCGTTGAGAGGTAGTTCCTTAATCTGATTTTCGCCGACGAATCCGGACACCGAAGACGTTGTGGTATTGACCAGCGGCGCCTCCGCGGTGACGGTGACTTGCTGCGCCAGGTCGCCCACTTCCAACCGCAGATCCACCACCGCCTCCTGACCCACCGCCAGATTCACTCCCAGACGAACGGCGGCCTTGAAGCCGGCCTTTTCCGCGCGGACTTCCTGAGGCCCAACGGAGAGCGATAGAAGGCGATAGCTGCCGTCGTCGTTGCTGGTGATAGTGCGCGTAGCACCGGTCTCCACGCTCCTAACAGTGATGGTGGCGGCGGCGACCCCGGAACCCGTGGCGTCCAGCACGCGTCCGGAAATAGCGGCGGAAACTTGCGCCGATGCATGCGCGGCGCAAACTGCCGATAGGATGACGACGAACCAGGTAATGCGATTCTTCTTCATGTTCCCCTCTCGAGCACTACGAGCAAATCTTCTTTATAGTGTACTGCGGCGGCGTCCAAGGCGTCGCTGTATGGGGGTGCGCGACACAAAAATGAGAAGCCACTCGAACACTCTGATTTCACGTATCTGACTGAGCGTAGCCATACGCCTAGGATACAGAGCCGCGACCGTGAGGGAGCGGTGCTTGCAATGACCGGTGCTCCTCGAAAACACCGCTCCCTCA
>CAMAUG010000090.1 GCA_945861255.1 Candidatus Sulfopaludibacter sp. SbA3 | reverse complement strand
GGCCTCGGGTTTAACGCGATCAGCCGGAAAGCGCTGGCGGCATCGAAGTCGGCCCGCCTACCCAGGTCATACTGGGATTGGCAGCCGATGCTGGCGCAAAACGCCGCCGGTTTCTTCCCCTACACGCCCGCCACGAATCTGCTATACGGGCTGCGCGAGGCGCTCCAGATGTTGCGGGAGGAAGGTCTTCAGAACGTCTTTGCGCGGCACAGCCGCCATGCGGAGGCCACGCGGCGCGCGGTACACGCTTGGGGTCTGGAGAACGTGGCCGTCAATCCCAGCGAATACAGTAGTTCGGTGACGGCGATTTTCACGCCGGCCGGACATTCCGCGGACGAGTTTCGGCGGGTCGCGCTCGAACGGTTCAACCTGGTGCTGGGAACGGGCCTCGGCAAACTGAAGGACAAGATTTTCCGCATCGGACATCTGGGCGATTTCAACGATCTGATGCTTGCCGGGACCCTCGGCGGCGTCGAGATGACCTTGGAACTCGCGGGCGTTCCGCATCGCAAGGGCGGCGTCGCCGCGGCGCTTGATTTCCTGGCGCAGTCGCACAAAGAGAAAGAAAGCGCCGTTCGCGCCTGAAGGCCAGCGCGGCCCAACAGGTGGTTCCGCGTTTGCACCTTCAGCCAGCGCGTGATTTCATTTCCCGGCCGCGAGTTCTTTTAATTTCGGCCCCAACGCGTTCGCGAACCCGGCGGCGACTCTTTTCCTGCCGGCGTCGGTGGTTTGCGGATCAAAAGGATAGCTGACGATTTCCTTGCCTGTCTTGACGTCGACTGCGCTCAGCACGTCCTGGGTCTGACGGCCGGTCTTGGCCTTATACAGGACTTCTAGATGTACCGATGAGAATTGCTTGCCCAAGATCAGCTTCAGATCCGGGTGCGCGGACTCCTCAATGAACTCAACTTGGGCTTCGGTCTTCTGAATCGCTTCCTCCACGTATGGCTCCAAGCCGCCCATTTTGTCGAGAAAAACGGTCTTTCGCTGCGCGGAAGCCGCCAGGCAAAACAGGCTGGCGAGCACCAATGTCTTGAAAGTCATGGTCTGCCTCTCCTTATCGGATCTTGCGTTGACTGGGTCACTCAGGCTCCCGGCAACGCACAGAGCCTCTGCTCTGAACAAGTGCACGCAAACGGCCACAATTATGGTCCATGTGGCCTAGTGCTGGCGTAGGCGAGAATCTAATGAAATCAGCAGTGTGCACTGGGAGAGCGAGTAGTCCGCGTCTTTATTCCGTGCCGTGCGCCGACATGATGGAGTCTCAATTGAGTGAAACTCCGCCCCTCCTGGCGCGGTGGCTGCGTAATGCAACCCTTGGCAATGACCGAATGGCTCCTCCAGGGGCCGGATGTCCTGCGCAACTCACTCGCGAAGCGAACAACATGGACCTCAACAAGGGGCATATTGAGTAAGCCCGCGTCAGGGAAGCTCGCCGAACGAAGTCCACTTCTTGCTCCCGGACGCGCTGTCGAACAACCGCCAGAAACGCCGGTCGCTCGCGAGCAGCAGCGTTTCCATGTCGGTCTCCTCGCCCACTGGCAGTAGCACCGCACTCGTTTTCCCGGTCTTGGTGATCAGCACCGGCCCGGTGCGGGGCAGGCCTGCAATGACGCGGCTCAAATTGTTCTTCATTTCCCGCAGACTCTCCGTCTTCATAGGATGAATTCCTCCCCTTCGACGAACAGCCGGTCGCCGCGCTTTTCGCCGATCAAAACCACTTCCACGCGCCTCCCCGCGACCCGATAGAATATGCGCCAAGGATCGATGCGTAATTCAAACTCCGCGTGTTCCGATGGACGCCGCAACCTAGCTGATTCTCACGACTTCGCCGTATCCGATAGAATCCAGCGCGGCCATCGCGGCAAGCGCCAGTGGTTCCAAGTCGCGAAGCCGGTTCGTCGGCCCGCAAAGAATGACCAGTGAAATCCGCCGTCCGGCCAGCATCTGCTGATCGGGAATGTTTGGTCGACGGTGATGAGAATGTCGAATCCAGCCGCTTCGGCTGCCTCCAAGAGGCGGCCGTTCTTCATTCCCGCCAGATTGGCGAACCGGGCCGTTTGGCAATCGTGGTCCTGGAACAGGAGCCGTAGACGCTCGTCGACACACTCGTCGATGAGCAGCCGCATCAGGCACGTGCAAGCAACAGTTGCTTGGCTTCTTCGAGCGCTTCGAGCGCGAGAGCGCGGGGAACCGTCGGGAATCCCTCCAGGAAGTCCTCCAGCGTGTCGCCCCCTTCCAGGTAATCGAACAAAGTCTGGACCGGCACTCGCGTCCCTCGAAATATGGGGACGCCGTGCATTGTGTCGGGATCTCTTGTAATCGCGCGCGCCACGACTTCATTGTCTCTCAAGCGGGCGCACGGCGTGCAGCCTCCACTGCCTGCGCATGGGCATATTAAATCGGGTCAGCGCGGAGCTCATTGATAGCGAACACAGGCGACTGCATTCTTCGTCTCTCCGTGGGCGTCCTCGTGAGTTCTGGATTCTTCATCCGGCTGGTGGAAGTTCACCACGGCGGCGCGTCAAGCTCTATACTTAATTCAGGTCACGCTGATTCTTGCTCTGGCTCGGCGGCGATCTCGAACGGGTTTGGCCCGCTTTATAGGCTCCGACATTTAACGATGCGCTCGCATGGTTTCTGATAGCCAGCGTCAGGCGACGGCATCTCATCCACAATTGTGGAGAGCAGCAAAGGTCCAGCTGGAAATCTTAGGTGCTTCATGGCTACTCTAGGTAAAGCGATACCGGAAAAACTAAAGAAAGACGCAATCGTTGAGGCATTCATTGAAGTCCGATTCGACACGACGACTATTCCTGAGGTACTATTCGGCCGCCTTGCCGACTACCCACCATGGAAAGGCTTCCAGCAGCGTCGCTTAGCCGTTTACGATATTCCTGCACCGATGCGGCGAGCCGATCCCAATCTTAGATACCAACCCGTGTTTGAGCTTGTTGATCCCCCAAACAACCGCTCCGTGAGAATCGGCGGACAAGTGCTTTCGTACCATAGGAGAGCTCCTTATGTTGGATGGCAGCTCTTCCATCCCGAACTGAATGAAGCGATTGACGGGCTGTTCGATAAGACCGAGAATCTGACGATTACGAGGCTTGGCCTTCGGTATCTGAACGCCCTTCGACCAGAGTTCCATCAGATTCGGTCAATTCGCGAACTAGATCTCAAGCTATTAGTCGCGGATCAAGAAATCGTCGGCCAAGTCAACATCAATTTCGCCCGCCAGGTGGCAGAGGGTATGGACTCCACAATCCGAATGTCAACAGTAGAGTTTGTCCAAGGAGTTCTGCCAACGGGGACATCTGTCGTTATCGATGTGGATGTATTCACAAAACCGACCGTTCAGACCAAGGACAAGCAAATGGTTAAACAATGGATACAGCTAGCTCATACGAAAGAAAAAGAGCAGTTTTTCGGCCTCTTGAAGGACGAGACAATCGACGCGCTTACGGAGAAGTAATGTACACACCCACCGCTGATGCCGCCGCCTTGATTAGTTTCAAAGAGCCAATCCGTATCATCGAACCGGGACCAGATCCTTCCTTTATCGAGCGCTATATGAGGCGGTTCGGCGTTGCAGCGCTTTCGCTTTCGGAAAATCGACCCGAGGCTGCCATCTACTTTTCGTGGCCAATCCAGCCCTCATGGCTGATCGAAACGGAGGGGAGAATACGTAAATCAATCGCTCCGTCCGATCAGGTAGTGAACGACGGACATTGGTTGAGCGAGGATGTCGCCAAGGCCGCTATGGGGTTTCTTGAAGCTACTGCTGACCTTTTGCCAGGCGAACCATTCATATACAGTTCCCGGAAGGGCGATTTAGTGGCTGAATTCAAAGCTGGCCGCGGTACGCTTACAAGCGTTGTGTCACCACACTTTGCAGTATTGTTTGCAGTAGTCGACGGAGAGTCAGTCGAACAGGTCGTCTCCAACGGGGAGGATGTCCGCGAAGCGGTGCGAAAAATGGCAAACGTGCTACTTACGGGCGCTCATGGCGTGGACACCTTCAAGTGATAAAGTCGCCCCCACTGAACACCTGGGACGGCGCCTGTTTGATGAACCCATGTTGACCGGGGCGACGGACCAACGACACTTCGGCGGGCTGGACCTACGCAATTTCTAGGAAACTCGCGGTGATGACTTCTCCGTCGATCGCCTGGGGCGGACCAGCATTGATAAGAAGGTGGTCAGGTTGCTAAAACCCCTTGCTGATGCTGCGGGAGGAACCTTCCATGCACGCCGAAGATTTGATGGATGGGCCGTGGTGCCGGCCCGACACCTGGAAAGAAAAGTGAAGGGCATTTCTCTATCGGTGAAACCGTCACCTGAATCCGAAAATCCCTATCATGCGCACGTCCCAACGGGCGATCTTCTGGCAGAAATTCCAGAACAAGCTCGGTACTACCACAAGGCGCTTCACCTTAAAGCCATTTTCACTGGTACTGGTAGCACGGTCCATACAGTACCTCAGAACGAGGTGAGTCTTTCTCCGTCGCTTCCTTCGAAGATTTGGAATTGGGTGATGGGACGATTTAAGCAGACCAAGGATGTCGGAACTTAGCTGGAAGCCCACTAATCGACTAGGTTTCGGATCTATGCCGAAAATTCAGCGGTTCAGTCTTTAGCGTAGCCACACCCGCCCCAGCCATCGGTGCTAGCATTTTCGAAGGAGCCCCCATATGGCCACATATAAGTTTCGAGTCAACGGCAACCCCGCCACGGTGGATTCGTGGGATCCGGAGCAGCCGCTCCTCTATGTCTTGCGCAACTCGCTCGGCCTGCATGGCGCCAAGTTCGGTTGCGGGCTCGGCCAGTGCGGCGCGTGCACGGTGCTGGTGGACGGCAAAGCCGTGCGCTCCTGCCTCACGCCGGTGAAACAGGTGGCGGGCCGCGCGGTCACCACGCTTGAGGGGCTCGGCACGCCCGAAAAACCGGACGTGGTGCAGGCCGCCTTCATCGCGGAGCAGGCCTCCCAGTGCGGCTATTGCACCAACGGCATGATCATGACGGCGAAGGCGCTGCTGGCGCAGACGCCGCATCCGACGCTGGAGCAAGTGAAAACCGGCATGGCCGGCAACTTGTGCCGATGCGGCACCCACACAAGAATTCTGAACGCGGTGATGCGCGTGGCGAAAGCATAGGAGGAGACTGCCATGAGAAACCAAATTCTTCTCTCCCGCCGCGACCTTCTGAAATCCGGAGGCGCCCTGATTGTCGGCTTTACGCTGGGCCTGCCCTCCCGCACTCCCGCTCAGCAAGCGCCCGCTCCGGCCGTAAGCGGAGGCCGCGGCAACGCGGCGCCTCCGCCTCCGGAAGTCGACAGCTTCATCGTCATCAAGGCCGACGGCAGTGTCACGCTCCTCACCAGTCACGTCGACATCGGCACCGGTATCGCCGCGGCGTACTGCCAGATCGCGGCCGAAGAGCTCGGCATTCCCATCGAGCGCTTCACCATCACGGAAGGCGATACCGCCATCACGCCGGATCACGGCGGCACCGGCGGCAGTTCCGGCATTCCCCGCGGCGGCGCCGACATTCGCTTTGCAGCGGCCACGGCGCGCCAGGCGTTGCTCGAGCTGGGCGCGAAGCAGCTCAATCGCCCGGCGTCGGAGCTGACCATCACCGGCGGCGAAGTGCGCCCCGCGAACGGCGGCCAGGGTGTTAGCGTGGCGTCGCTCATCGGCGGCAAGCGGTTCTCGATGAAAGTGAGCGCCAGCGCGCCTCTGAAAACCCCCTCCACCTACACCGTCGTCGGAAAGCCCGTGCTGCGTACCGAAGTCCCCGGCAAGTGCACCGGCAAGCACGTTTATCTACAGGACTTCACGCTCCCGGGAATGCTGCACGCGCGCGTGATCCGTCCACCGTCGTTCGGAGCGAAGCTGCTTTCCGTGGACGATTCTTCGATTCGCGCCATTCCCGATGTCCGCGTAGTGCGCATCGAGAGTTTTCTGGGCATAGTGGCCAAGGACGAATGGGCCGCCATCCGCGCCGCGCGCGAAATCAAAACCACGTGGAGTGAATCGCAAGGGCTCCCCGGCAGCGACGGTTTCGAACGCGTCATGCGTACCGCGCCGGCACAGCCCGATCTGCAGGTGGTGAATCGCGGCGATGCGGCCGCCGCGCTGCCTTCCGGCGCTAAACAGCTTTCGGCTACTTATTACTGGCCGTTTCAGAGCCACGCCTCGCTAGGTCCTTCGTGCTCCGTGGTGGACTACAAGGAATCCGGCATCACTACCATCTGGTCCTCCACGCAAGGTGCGTTCGGCCAGCGCGCGACTCTTTCCCGCGTGTTCGGCATTCCGCAAGCCAAGCTGCGCGTGATTTACATGGATGGCTCGGGTTCCTACGGAACCAATGGAGCCAATGATGCCGACGCCGACGCGCTGCTGCTTTCGCGCGCGGTGGGCGCACCGGTGCGCGTGCAGTGGACTCGCCAGGACGAGCTAGCGTGGGATCCCAAAGGTCCCGCTCAGCTTCTCGATATGCGCGGCGGCGTGGACGCTAACGGCAACATCGTGGCGTGGGACGTGCACATGTGGCTGCCCAGCGGACCGGGCGGGGACCGCGCGCTGCTAGGTCCCGATTCGGCCGGCATGGCGCAGAACCACGGCCAGGGAGCGGGCCTGATGACGCTGAACGCCGACCCGCCGTACACCGCGCCAAACGTGCGCGTCATCGCGCACAATTTGAAAGACACACCGCTGAGGCTTTCAAATCTCCGCGCGCCCGGTAAGATCGCCAACGTGTTCGCGGCCGAAGGCTTCGCCGATGAGATGGCTGCGGCCGCCGGCATGGACGCGGTCGCGTTCCGCCGCCGCGGCTTGACGGACCCGCGCGCCATCGCCGTGCTGGACCGCGCCGCGCAAATGATCGGCTGGCAGACCAGGTCCGCGCCTAATCCGCGCGCCGCACAGGGCAACGCCCTCATCGGCCGCGGCATCGCCTACATGCGCTACAAGCAGAACGAAAATTACGTCGCGTGCGCGATGGAAGTGGCGGTGGACCGCCGCACCGGCCGCATAGCGGTGCGCCGCGTCACGTGCGCCCACGATTGCGGTCTCATCATCAACCCCGACGGCCTGCGCAATCAGGTGGAGGGCAACATCATGCAGACCCTCAGCCGTACTTTGCATGAAGAAGTGAAGTTCGACCGCTCCAAAGTCACCACCGTCGATTGGGACAGCTACCCGCTCCTGCGTTTCCCGGAAGCGCCCGCGATTGAAGTGGCGCTCATCGACCACCCGGATCAGCCGCCCTATGGAGCGGGCGAAGCCGCCGCCGCGCCCGTCCCCGCAGCGCTGGCCAACGCAATCTTCGACGCCACTGGAGTGCGGCTGCGCACGGTGCCGTTCCGGCCGGAAGAGCTGCGGACGGCGCTCTCAAAGGCGTGAATCGGCAGCGCCTCACTCCACTTGTCCGTAACCGAAGCCTGCGGGAGCAGCATCAATGCCGGTCACGCCGCCGCCCTCACCGGTAGTATCTCAACAACTGCGTTGCGGAGTTACTAGACTAAATTGAACATGCATTGGCTCGTACGGATCTTTGCTCGTCGTCCAGAACCACCGAGCCTTGCCTCCGGGTTGACGCTCGCACAATGGGACGAACTCTATGGAGAGCCAGCTCAACAACGTCTCCGAACGAAGTTTCGCAGAGTGGCACTCTATTCTGGTTTGCTCGCTCTTGGATCGCTCGGCTCTGCCTTGGCGATGGCCAAACCGGGACACAGAGCGGGACGCTTATTGGAAACGAATTCATAAAACTTGAGCCGCAACACACTGCCCCTCACCGGCTTGGCGGGAGCTATACTCGGGGCATGGCCCAGTTGCAGGAGCGCACCATCGCAGGCGTAAGCGCGCTGGAAATTCGGGAAGTGGCCAAGCGCCACGGGGCCACCCGTGTTCGCGTGTTTGGGTCATTCGCCCGCGGCGATAACCGTCACGGCAGCGATCTGGATCTGTTGGTGGATCTGTCGCCCGGTCGCAGTCTCTTGGACCTGGTTGCCATCAAGCAGGACCTGGAGGATCTTCTGGGCATTCGCGTGGATGTGGTTACCGAACGCTCGATTAGCCCCTACATGCGCGACGCCGTGCTCAGGGAAGCCGTCGCCGTTTGAAAACCGACCGGACGTACCTGCTGCACATCCGCGATGCCATCGCCAGAATTGAAGAATATGCGGCCGCCGGCAAGACTGAGTTTTTTGCCAAACCTCATTGGCAGGACGCCATCATTCGCCAACTGGAGATCGTTGGCGAGGCCAGCAAGCACCTGTCGCCTTCGCTACGCGAATCGGCGCCCAGTGTTCCCTGGCGCAGGATTTGCGGCCTGCGTGACGTCTTGATCCATCACTACATGGGCGTCGACCTCGATGCCGTTTGGGCGATCGTCGAGTCCGGAGTCCCAACCTAAGGGCAACCGTGGAAGCTATCCTCGCAAAGGACGAGTGATATTCGCGCGGCCACGACAACCCCACTCGGCTCACTCCACTTTTCCGTAACCGAAGCCCGCGGGAGCAGCATCAATGCCGGTCACGCCGCTTTTCTCGATGGACGTCTTCAGCATTCCCGAGCGCCGCACGTCGTCGATGAAATCGTTTACGGTTTTTAGCGCGTCCAGTTTCCCCTTTTGCACTACGATGGTCTGCGGCACATCCAGAATATTGTCGGATAACACGCGGTAGCCCGGCAGTTCCTTCACCAGCGTGCTGAGCCGCTGGCGATTGGCCCCGAAGGCATCGATTGCGCCCGCGTCGAATTTCCGCTTCATGTCAGCCGGGGTCCCGTCTGTTTCAACCAGCGTTGCCTGCTTCAGGCTTCTGCCGAGGAACAGCGTGATCGAATCGCCCTTCGTGCCGCCGATGCGCACTCCCTTGCGATCCATGTCTGTGACCGAACGCAACTCTGACCGCTCCGGCACAAGAAACGTCTGGCGGACCAGCATGTAGGTCTGCGAGAACTCTACCGAGCCGGTGCGCGACGGCGCATACGCGACGAAACCGATGTCGGCCTCGTCCTTGCTCACGGCATCAATCACGGTTTGCGGACTGGGGGAAGGAGTGATGCTCACCGGAACGCCAAGCCTGCGGCCGATTTCGCGCGTCAGATCGGCGGCCACGCCGCGCGCCTCTCCCGTGGCCGGATCGCGAACCGCCTGGGCGGCATTGCCGGCCAGATACACCGCGCGCAGTGTGCCGCCGGGTGCAATCTGGTTCCCCTGCGCGGACAACCCCGCGGTCATCAGAACACAACCCGCCGATAACAGGACAAAAGTCCGCATGCTGAAACATCCTCCCGCTCGCCATCATTCCATTGGCGGCCGGCTAAGTCAAACGTACCGCCCATCACGTTCTACTCCGGCGAAGAACTCGCCCTCCATCAACCATATGCCGTTTCAACCGGCAAGCCCCGCCCACCCCGCTGTGTAAATTGTAGGCAAGAAGCCGGGTTCCCCCATCGGAAATCAGGCCGCTACGCGCGGGAAGTGCTAGCCTTTCGGCGTAAATGCGATGTGCGATGGAGCGCGAGTTGCCGCGCTTAAAAATTGTGATAGCGCCCGCCGTGGCGCTTTGGAAATAGCGGTAGCGCCAGTCGTCGCGCTCAATAAGTATCGATAGCGCAATATCGCAGCGCAAAATATACAGCGGTCCCGTCGCCGTGTGGCGGGTTAAATCTCACGGAATGGAGGCGCCTCCTAAACTAAAGGAAGCAGAAATCAGCAGCAACTCAGCGGTGGCCGCACAGTAGACCACCGTACCGAACTGCGGTTACTACCGAGCCGCCACCGCAACGGAGCGGTGGTGTATCGTTCGCCCCTATTGGTTCCAAAAGCAACACCACAGCCACGTCAAAACGCCAAAACAACCGATTTGAGGTGCCCGAAGGCACTTTCGTCGATCGCTGGTTCCGGCGCTCGCTCAACACGCCATGCCGAATCCAGACCGAGCGAGTGTCCAAGCTTGACTTAGCTAAGAACTTAGTTTAATAATAGAAGCATGGAAGTCAACATCCACGAGGCCAAGACCCATCTTTCCAAGCTCTTACAGCGTGTTCAGGAAGGCGAAGAAGTCGTGATCGCAAAATCCGGCAAGCCGATCGCCCGCTTGGTTCGGGTCCTGCCAAAGGCCTCGGCACGGAAGATCGGGAGTGCCGCCGGCGATTTCGTGGTGCCACCGGACTTCGACGAACCCCTCCCCGACTCCGTGCTTGCGGACTTCGAAGCATGAAGCTGCTGCTCGACACCCACGTTTTTTTGTGGGCCATCACCGGTGACCCGCGTCTGAGCGCGGCGAGCCGGCGATTGTTCGAATCGGCGGAGCATCACCTCTTCCTGGGTTCGCCGAGCCTATGGGAAATGCTCGTCAAAAAACAGTTGGGTAAACTGCCGCTGCCCGAGCCTGCGGGCGCTTACCTGCGGCGGCAGTTGCGCGAGAACCGCATTGAGATCCTCGGCCTTGCCGCGGATCACGTGTTCCAGTTGGAGACGCTCCCCGCGCTGCACCGCGATCCGTTCGATCGAATGCTGATCGCACAGGCTCTCGGCGAAGGAATTCCTCTGGTCACCCAGGATGCGCAGGTCCGGCAGTACCCGGTGGAGTGTCTCGGCTGACGGCAGGGCCTACTTCTGCCCGAAGATCCAGATGTAGACACCCTTGGCGGTGACTTTTCCGTTCATGGAATTCATCAGATCGGTGCGCGAGGTGGAAGCGGGCAGCCTCAGTTTGGCGTTGAAGCCGAAAAGTTCGAACGTGTAATGATGGTCGCCATGTCCGGGAGGTGCGCAGGGCCCCAGATAAACGGGCCGGCCGGCGATGTTATTGATCTGCTCGGCGCCGTTCGGTTGATCGCCCGCCGGCACGCCCCGTTCAATACCGTCACCTTGCACTACGGTGACGGCCGGCGACTTGGATTGCCCCGTACCCGATATTTGTGTGTGATTCTTGCTGTGCGGAATTCCTTTGCGCTATCCAATCCATTGCATTCTCAAACCCGTATACAGGGGCAAGGAGAGTGCAAATGAAACTATTCACCAAATGCACGATTGCGGCTGCGGCAGTGGCAGCAGCCGGATTCACAATGTACGGATCCAGCCACCGCGAAGCGTTGGCGGTTCTCAACGAGCCTTGTGCGGACAACACCGATACCTATGCCTGGGTAGCGCCCGGTTCGCACGACAAGCTTTATCTCATCATGGACTTCAACCCGCTGCATGAGCCGGGCCAAGGCAATCAGGGCTTCCGCGCATGCAACGGCTACCGCTACGAGTTTCACATCGGCAAGGGCGCCAGCTTGAAGGATGAGGCGGTCTACCGCGTCGAGTTCAAGAACACGCTGACGCCGGAAGCGGCGCCGAGCCCCACCGATCCCTTAGGTGGTGGTAACGAGCTGCTGTGGCAGTTGACCGGTGGCACGGAGAAGATGAAAGTTACCCGCATCGCGCCCGGCTCCGAACACGAAGGCGGCGATGACGACGATCAGTATGATAGCGACCGCGCGAATACCGTGCTTGGCAGGGACCTCCCGGTCCTGCCCAACAATCATGGCCCGCAAACAGACCGCCTCGTTTATGGTTTGGGTACATTCATGGGCTATAACTCGGGCGATCCCACCAGCCGGGAAAACGGTCTCTACAATCAGGCTTTCGTCGACCGGTATATTCACACGCTGTCGAACGGCGGGCGCGTGATCGCCGGGCAGTTTGACGACCCGTATCAACTGGACGAAAAGGGAATCTTCGACCTCGTCAACCTGGGCCGAGACGATCTGGGCGGCATCCCGGGCGCGCGCCGCGGACCGATCGAGGACGTTTTCACGGGCTTCAATATCTTCTCGATCGCGCTGGAAGTTCCGATCAGCGATATCTTCCCGAATGGCATCCCGCACAACGGAGTGCTGAACACCAGTTCAACCGATAGCTTGATCCGCGTGTGGTCCCGCATTATGCGGCAGAGGACACAAACGGTTACCAACAGCAACATCGTCACGGGCCTGAGAGGATCCGGAGATTGGGTGCAGGTTGGCCGCAATGCGCTTCCTCTGTTCAACGCGGGTCTGGTGGGAACGCAGCGCCACACTTTGTATTTGCACAGCAGCCCGATGAAGGACGTGACCAACTTCGGCGCTGATGTTCTCTATCCTGTCCTGGTGCGCGACGCGGAAGCGCTCGGCATCTATAGCGCGCTGGGTGTTCCTGGCCCCGTGGTGGCAACGCTGAAAGGCCCCC
>CAMAUG010000089.1 GCA_945861255.1 Candidatus Sulfopaludibacter sp. SbA3 | reverse complement strand
CCGACGCGGAGATTTTCAAGGAGTATTTCACCGCGGTCGTCGAGCCCAAGCGCGGTCAAACCGTCCGGGGACTCGCGCTGAACGAGGACGATTTGTCCATTCAGATTCGCGACGTCAAGGGCAGTCTCCGGTCATTCCTGAAAGACGATCTGAAGAGTGCCCGCAGGGAACCGCGCTCGCTGATGCCATCGTACGCCAAGCGGCTTTCCGGCGCGGAAATCGACGTCTTGGTGGCTTACCTTCGCACCCTCAAGGGTCCGCCCGTGGCGGCCGCCGCCGGAAGGCGCCGCGAACCGAATCATGCATGCTCGGACGCCGTTTGTCTCGACCGGATCGGGCGTGACGCGGAGGAGCGGCCGGATTCCCTGGTCAACGCTCTGGAGATCGTGCCCGGCACGGTGGCCGCGGAGCTGGGATCGGGCACCGGCTACTTCACCTGGCGCCTGGCGGAGAGAGTGGGCGCCGCGGGCAAGGTCTTCGCCGTCGATACGCGGCAGGCCATGCTGGACTTGACCGCGGAGACCACCCGGAAGCACAAGCTTGCGAATGTCGAGTTCGTCCTGGGCCGTGAGAACGATCCGCGGTTACCCGCCGCGGCGCTCGATATGGTCCTGATCGCCAATAGTTATCACGAATTCTCGGCACCGGAGGCGATGATCAACGCGGTGAAGCGCGCCCTGAAGCCGGACGGGCGGCTGGTGGTGATCGAATATGCGGACGAGCATCCCGACCCGGCGGACGCGACGGAGGGAATGAGCGCCGAACAAATCCGCGCGGAAATCGAACCGCTGGGATTTGAGCTGGACCGCGTGCTGGACTTGATGCCCACGCAACACGGCCTGATCTTCACGCTGCGCCCGTAAGCACAGGCTCTCGCGGAGGCTCAGTCACTACCCGACGATTTGCGGAATCAGTTCCCCGGCTACGTCCGTCAATCGCATGTTCCGGCCGGAGTAATGGTAGGTCAGCCGTTTGTGATCCACGCCGATCAAATGCAGCATGGTGGCGTGCAGATCGTGGGCCGTGACAATCTGCTGTTCGGCCTTCCAGCCGAATTCATCGGACGCCCCGATGGTTTGGCCGCCCTTGATTCCGGCGCCCGCCATCCACACGGTCATCGCTCCCGGATTATGGTCGCGCCCCACGCCTTTCTGCGAAAGCGGCATGCGGCCGAACTCGGAGTGCCAAGCGACCAGCGTTTCATCCAACAGCCCGCGCCGTTTCAGATCGGTGATCAGACCCGCGATGGGTTTGTCCACTTCCATTGCATGGCGCCCATGATTATCCACGATGTTGTTATGGGCGTCCCAGGTGTCCACGTTCTGGTTCACCACGGCTCCGTTCCACAACTGCACCACGCGGACGCCGCGTTCCACCAGCCGCCTCGCCATGATGCACTGCCTGCCGAACGGCTCGCTGATCTTGTTGTCGAGCCCGTACATGCGCTTGGTCTCGTCGCTTTCCGAATCGATGTCGACCGCTTCCGGAGCGCAGCCTTGCATCCGGTACGCCAGCTCATACGAGCTGATGCGCGCCGTCAACTCGCTGATCCCAGGGTGTGCCTCAACGTAGTTCTGGTTCATCCGCGCCAGGTGGTCCAACTCCGCGCGCTGCTGCTCCAAACTCAGTGATCCGTCCGGGGGATGCAGGTCCAGAATGGGGTCGCCCGCGGCGCGGAATATGGTTCCCTGATAAGCGGCGGGAAGAAAACCCGAGCTCCATTGCGAAGCGCCCGTGAAAGGGCCGCCGCGCGGATCCGGAATCACGACGAACGCAGGAAGGCTCTGGTTCTCGCTGCCAAGGCCGTAGGTGACCCAGGAACCCACGCTGGGGAAGCCCGCGATGATGGACCCGGTATTCCATTCGTAAGATGACAACGTGTGGTCCACCGACCGGCCCTGAGCCGAATGAATAAAGGCCAGTTCATCAACCACTCCGCCGACGTTCGGAAACAGGTCCGAGACCCATTTGCCGGACTTTCCGTATTGTTTGAATTGGTACGGGCTCTTCATTAGCGGGCCCGGATAGCCCTGGCGTACGGTAACTTCGCCCTTGCCCTCCAGCAGCTTGCCGTGGAATTTCTCCAGCATCGGCTTGTAGTCGAAGGTATCCACCTGGCTGACGCCGCCGCACATGAACAGTGAGATGACGGACTTGGCGCGCGCGCGGAAATGCGGCGGTTTGGGCAGAAATGGAGAATCCGTAACGCCCGCCGAGCCCACGCACGCCTGTTTCCCGGCGCCTTCCGCCGGGGCCGCCAGTAAGCGGTCCTGGCCAAGCAGCATTGCCAGCGCGAGGCCGCCGATTCCTTCACCGGCTTGATGCAGAAGATCGCGCCGCGAAATAAAACGCCGTTGGCTTTTTCCGTTACATTCTGGTTTTGTCACAGGCCGCTCCTAATTGATGTATACGAATTCGTTTGAGTTCAATACCACGTGCGCGAGCTCCCCCATAGGACTGAGCCCTAGTTCAGCATTCTGGGCGGACGAGCCGGTCGCGGCCGCTGCGCGGTTCTTCAGAAATTCCAAGGCCTGCTGCAGCTCCCTGGCGCTCGCTTCCCGGCTGAATGTGATCCGATAGAGAAGCTTCACCTGTTCCGCCGCTGCACTGCCCGCCTCCCGCTGAAGGCGCGCCGCCAAATGCTGCGCCTGCCGCAAGAATGTTTCGTTGTTGAACAGCGTCAATGCCTGGGTGGCCACCGTGGTCACATCCCGCCGCTCGCAACTGAGGCTGGCATTCGGCTGGTCGAATACCTCAAACATCGGATACTTCAGATTGCGCTTGACGTTCGCGTAGACGCTCCGTCTCCAGGTGGAAGGATCGTCCTTTGTCAACAGCCACGTGCCTCGAATGGACGCCCCGGTCACGATGGATTTCGGCACGGGCGGGAAAAAGCCCGGACCACCCGCCTCTAAATTGAGATCGCCACTGGCGGAAAGGACGGCATCCCGGATGATTTCCGCTTCCAGCCGCTTCACAGGGAAGCGCCACAGGAACTGATCGGTGGGATCCTTGGCCAGGCTGTCCGCCTGATAATAGGCGGAAGCCATCTTGTAGGTCTCCGAGTTCATGATCAGACGCTGCATCTGCTTGATGCTCCAGCCCTGCTGCACAAACTCCGTTGCCAGCCAATCCAATAATTCCGGATTGGACGGCTGTGTGCCCATTTTCCCGAAATTATTGGGGGTAGTCACGATTCCCTGCCCGAAATGTTGATACCAGATCCGGTTGACCATCACCCGCGCGGTGAGAGGATTGTCCGGAGAGGCGATGAACTCAGCAAGAGCTCTGCGGCGTCCGCTGGTGGGATACGGGGCGTTCACGGGACGGTTGATGGCCGTTTTCCCCGGCGCCAAAACCGTGAGGAATCCGGGCTCGATCACCGGAGCCTGCATTTCATCGGCGAAGTCACCCAGTCCAGTGCTGGCGAAATACATGGGCGGCGGCTCATACTGGTCGCCCGGTGAGGGGAGATACTTACCCTTGAACCCGAAGTTCTCGTAAGTAATCCCTCCGGTGGTTCCGGGTTGGAACGGCGTGTGGGGAGTGAACCGGAAATCGCCATCCCTGATCCCCATCGCCACCGGCGGACGCTTCGGCAGTTGCTTCTTCAGTGCGTCGATCTGGCCCTCAAAATCCTTGCGCGTGCGCTCATCGGCGTCGTTCACTTTGATCTTGGTCGGACGCTCGTTATCGTCCTCGGAAACGCGGACGGTGGAAACCTGCGCCACCAGCAGCTTCTGCCCCGGCGTTCGCTTCTCCTCGGGAGTGTTGAAGGCCTCCTGGATATCCAGCGGGAATTTGGCCAGAGTGACTTTGAACAACTCCTTCTTATAAGGAGCTTCCAGGGCGGTGGTCTTCTGGTTGATCGCCTTGATCTTGGCATTGATATCGTTCGCGGTCTTTTCGTACCGGGTAAATTCATCGGCGGGCACCAGCGGGTGATCGTGTTCGACGAACGTATTAAAGATCGCGAGCGTCTTGTAATAGTCTTTACGGGTGATGGGATCGAACTTGTGATCGTGACAGCGGGCGCAATTCACGGTCAGAGCCTGAAAGCCCTGGAGAGTGGTGCGGGCCATGTCATCCATATAATCGAAGCGGTAGTTGGGATTCTCCAGGTCACGGTCGAACACCCGCGCCCCTAACCGCACGAAGCCCGTGGCCGTCACGCTGTCAAACGTTGGCTTGTCTATCTCGTCGCCGGCGAGCTGCTCGACGATGAACTGGTTGTAAGGCTTGTCCTGGTTGAAAGCCTTGATCACATAGTCCCGGTAACGCCATGCTTCTTCCAGGTCGTAGTCGTACTCATACCCAGTGCCATCGGAATAACGGGCCACGTCCAGCCACATGCGTCCCCATCGTTCCCCGTAGTGCGGCGATGCCAGAAGTTTGTCCACCAGATTCTCATAAGCGCGCGGAGATGAATCCTTGACAAAAGCGTCCACCTCAGCCGGCGTGGGCAGCAGACCCACCAGATCCAGATAGGCCCGCCTGATCAAGGTTCTTCGATCCGCGGCCGGAGCAGCGCTGAGACCCTTTTCTTCCTGCTTCGCTCTCACGAACCCATCAACGGGATTCTTATTCCACCGCTCATCAGCCACGCGCGGCGCCGCGGCGCGAACCGGCTTCTTGAAGGCCCACCATTGACGGTCTACGTCAGTGATCTTTCTTTCGCGATAGCTTCCAAAGACGAGCAGCGAATCGTCACCGGCACTCTTTTCCGTGGAGCCAGCCTGGTTTGCGGTCGAGCTAACTTGCTGGCCGCCGGACATCGCGGCGCCTGCATCGATCCATTCCTTCACCACCGCGATTTCTTCCGCGCTCAGCGCCGGAAACGGCGCCATCGGCATAGCGGGTTTTACTTGACCCGTGATGCGTTGGTAGAGGAGGCTTTCGGCTGCGTTGCCGGGGACGATGGCTGCGCCATGATTTCCGCCCTTGAGCAGGGATTCCCGGCTCGCCATGCTCAGATTCGCCATCTGCACCGTCTCGCCGTGACACTGCTGGCACTTCGCCAGAATCGCAGTCACATTCTGAGCTTGCGGTCTTTGGCCCAAGACCGACGATCCAGGCGTCAACAGCGACAGCGCCGCAACGGCCCATGCCGACAAAACGCCAATCCAGCTTCGGGTAATCCTAGATGGTAATCGCACGGATATTCCATCCTCCTGTTTCAATGGCAGATAACGAACGCCAGGTTGACGTCGCCGCCGCCGCCGACATGAGTCTACTGCTGTAGAATACACCTCCCGGATGCCGGGCACAAGGCTATAGAGGTCCACTAACTCTGGTCGGTTCCCGAGCCAGCTTCCCGGCACCGCGCATTCGATAACCGGACCCGATAACCGGACCCGTTAACGCACTAACGTCGGCCCCTCTACCGCACAACAATACCATCGGGTTCGCTAGGCCGCGCCGCGGTTCGGGGCTCCTGGACGGTACTAGTTTCCTACACGGTACCCGGTCCTCTAGTTGCTCACACCGATCAGGACCCCAGCAGCTAGGTTGGCAGGGGGGGGCGGAGCGCTCCTGGAAAACGCAAACACCCCCTGGAGGCGATAGGCCCCAGCGCTCGGCGCCATCCTGATATGCTGGATCTCACCAGTCAGCAGGAATTTTCGAGCAGGAGCATCAACCATGAGAACCACACGACTCACCGTTATCTTCACGGCGCTCGCGATCTCGGCCGCCGTCGCCTTCGCGCAAGCGCCGCCCGACTTCAGCAAGGTGGAGATCAAGGCCACCAAGATCGCCAACAACTTCTACACGCTCGACGGCCAGGGCGGAACCATCGGCGTGCTCGCCGGGCCCGACGGCGTGTTCATGGTGGACACGCAGTTCGCGCCGTTGAGCGACAAGATCGCCGCCGCCGTCCGGCAGATCACGCCCAACCCGATTAAGTTCGTGGTCAACACTCACGTGCACGGCGACCACACCGGCGGGGACGAGAACTTCGGCAAGATGGGCGCCACCATCATCGCCCGCGAAGAACTGCGACGCCGGCTGGCGCATCCCAATCCGCAAGCCAACGGCCAGCCTGGCGTGCCGATGCCGGCGGCCGGCCTGCCCAAGCAGACCTATCGCGGCGTGATGAACATGCATATGAACGGCGAAGAAATCCAGCTGATCGCCATTCCGCGCGCCCACACCGATGGTGACACGCTGGTGTATTTCCCTGGACTGGACATCCTAATGACCGGCGACTTCTATCGCTCCGTCCAGTACCCCAATGTGGACCGCAATAACGGCGGGTCCGTGCAAGGCATGATCGATGGCCTGGGCGCCGTCATCGCGCGCTGCGGACCTAACACGAAGGTCATCCCGGGTCACGGGCCCATCGTCGGGCGCGATGCCGTGACCGCGCACCGCGACGTCATGCTGGCCGTGCGCGAGCGCGTAAGCAGGCTGCTCGATCAGGGCAAGAGCGAGCAGGAAGTGATGGCGGCCAAAGTCACCGCCGATCTGGACGGCAGATTGCAACAGGTTGGGACCACGGGCGACCGCTTCATCGGCCAGGTGTACAACGATCTGAAGGCAATGCGGTAACCAGGAATTACACAGGAGGCGAAAACCATGATCGTCGTAAGAAATTGTTTTGTCGCAAAGCCCGGAAGCGCCGGCAAGCTCGCTGCGCTATTAAAAGAGGCGGCCGCGCTGGCTGAAATACCCAAGCATCGGGTGCTGACCGATCTGACCGGAGATTTCAACCGTGTCGTTCTGGAGTACGAAGCCGCGAATGTCGGTGAATTCGAAGCGCGTATGAAGGAGTACCAGACGAACGAGAAGTTCCGCGAGAAGATGAAGGGGTACACCGACCTGTGGATCACGGGAAACCGGGAGATCCTCCAGATCGCTTGAGATAACGTCGCCCGACTCGACGACAGGCGGTCTCCCGAATCGGATCAAGAGCGGTAAACGTGCGGCAGCGGCAGGTGCCGCCTCGGATCGATGATACTTGTTGCGTGCCTGCCGCGTGTGGAATCCTGGGCATGGATTGAAGACCATCCACTCTAACGATTCCACTGAGGTGCCCGATGCCATGCGATGCCGCCGTTCTGAAGCAAGTTTCTCTTTTTGCGCTCCTCGACGATGAAGAGCGGGCCGTTCTGGCTTCGCAAGTCGAGCTGAAGAAATTCGCTCCGCGCCAGCGGATTTACAAGATCGGCGACGAGGGCGGACAGGCGTACGTGGTGGTCTCCGGAGCGGTGCAGTTGACCACGGTGGATGAAGACCAGCAGGACGTGGTGCTGAACGAACCAGCGCAGGGCGAATTTTTCGGTCTGGCCTCCATGCTGGAGGGCACCGCGCATCAGACCAGCGCCACGGCGCTCGAGGAATCGGAGTGCATCGAAGTCGACCGGCGCGATATCGAAGTCCTCTTGCACAGCAAGCCGATGGCCGGCATCGACATGTTGACGGTGCTTGGCAGGCACATCCATGCGGCCCAGAATCTGGTGCGGCTCCGTTCCATGCGCAATGTCAATGAGGTGATCGAACGCGAAGCCACGTGGGGAGAGCGCACGTCCGACGCGGTGGCCCATTTCGGCGGATCTTGGTATTTCATTTCGATCTTCGGTTTGGTTCTTGCAGCTTACACATTGACGAACGTACAGCTTGGTAGATCCGCGTGGGATCCCTACCCTTTCATCCTGCTCAATCTGTTTCTATCGATGATAGCCGCCATTCAGGCACCCATCATCATGATGAGCCAGAACCGGCAGGACTACAAAGATCGCCTGCGTAGCGAACTGGACTTCGATGTAAACCGTCGCGCGGAGATGGAAATCCGGGATCTGGCGCGGAAGCTGAACGTACTGGTGGACAAGGTGGGAGATATCGAGGAGCATTTGCGCGTGAAACTGTAACGCCTCTGTCGAGGTACGGTTAGCGCTTCTTCCATCTGAGCCGGGCGTCGAGGACTTCCTCCACGCGCCGCAAGTCCGACCGCCACGTGTCCCACATTTCATCGAAGCGGGCGTTCACGTGCGTGCGGAGATCGCTTAGCCGGGCCTCCACTGATTCGCGCAAATCACTAGTCCGCTCATTCAGGTCGCTCATCCGCGCGTTGTTGATGAGAATGCCGATCAAATCACGTCGGGAGTCGGTATGATCTCCCATCCCCGGCCGGTTTTTTTTGGACAGACCGCCGGGTTTCGCTTCTTCTTCGACTTGCGGACTCAGTTGCAACTCAGTATCATTTAGGCATATGCAAATGGGTTGCATCCAGCTTCTGGCGTTCCTCTCCCTGAGTGTGGGACTGTACGCACAATCGAATCCAGGCACACTGCACGTTCACGTCAAGGATTCCTCGGGCGGCGCGATCGTTTCTGCTTCGGTAACCTTGCGAAATAAGGCCTCCGGCCAAGAGTTGACCGCATCGAAAGGCTCTTCCGGCACATACTCGTTCGCGGAAATCGGGAAGGGGGATTACGTGCTTGCCGCAGCCGCGAACGGCTTTTCTCCGGTGCGCCGCGATGTGCGCGCCGGTACCGATGACCTAGCCATTGAGTTGCAACTACATCCGGCAACCATCGCGTCGGAAGTATTCGTTTCCGCCGGACAGATCGTCGGCACGCCGTTCGAGTTGCAGCGGACACCGGGATCGGTGGGACTGGTCAGCGCGGCGCAGCTCACGCAGAGCCGCGTGTTTACCACCGATGAAGCTCTGCGCAAGGTTGCCGGAGTCAACACGCGTGGGGAAGAGGGCTTCGGTCTTCGCCCCAATATCGGTATCCGAGGACTGAGTCCGACGCGCTCGACGCGGGTCTTGCTACTTGAAGATGGTTTGCCGTTGTCGTACGCGCCGTACGGAGATAATGCGTCTTATTATCACCCTCCCATCGATCGGTTTCAGGAGATCGAGGTCCTCAAGGGAGCGGGCCAGATCCTTTACGGTCCCATGACTGTTGGGGGCGTAGTGAACTACATCACCCCTTCCATTCCCAGCCGAAATTCGGGTTCGGCTGCGATCACTGGTGGAACCCGTGATTACCTTAATGGCCACCTGCAATACGGTTTCAATTGGAAGCGCATCGGATTCTTGTTCGACACCAGCCGCAAGCAGGGCGAAGGAGCGCGCGACAACAACCGGCACGGCCTGAGCGACGTGAATTTGAAAACATTGACCACACTCACAGCCAAGCAGAGCGTGGGCGCGCGCTTCAACTACTACAAGGAAGACTCACAGATCACCTACAGCGGTCTGCGGCAAAGCGAATGGGACATGTTCGGCCCGCGCTACAATCCGTTTCTCAACGACCGTTTCAACGGTGACCGGTTGGGCCTCTCCGTGAACCACACGTGGGCGCTCCACGACGATTTCGTGGTAAGCACCAACGCGTACGGATATCAATTCGAACGGAACTGGTGGCGCCAGTCGTCCAATTCCGGGCAGCGCCCCAACGATTCCGCGGATCTCAATTGCGGCGGCATGGCGAACCTCTTCACCACCTGCGGCAACGAGGGACGCCTGCGCAATTACAGAACGTGGGGCATCGAGCCCAAAGCGCGGGCCGGGCACCGTTGGTTGGGCGTGCGCAGCGAGTCCGATTTCGGATTCCGCTACCACGATGAACTGCAGGAACGCACACAGCAGAACGGCGCGCTGCCCACGTCGCGCACCGGCTTGACGGTGGAGAACAACCAGCGCATCGCGCGCGCGGCTTCCGGATTCTTGCAGAACCGGTTGATCTTGGGGCGTTGGAGCATCACGCCCGGCGTTCGCATCGAAAACGTCCGCTTTCAACGGACGAACCGCTTGCTGGCCGTGCAGGGCGCGACGGCGTTGACGCAAGCGATTCCAGGCATAGGCGTGGCTTACGGAACCAGCCGCGTCACTTTCTTCACGGGATTACACCGCGGATTCGCGCCACCGCGCGTGGAAGACGTGGTGAGCAATACGACGGGCGCTTCCATCGAATTGGGCGCGGAGCTGAGCTGGAACTACGAAGCCGGCATGCGCGCCTACGTAAACCGCGATCTGAGTTTTGAAGCAACGTTTTTCCGCATGGACTTCCAGAATCAGATTGTCCCGGCTAGCGTGGCGGGCGGCGTGGGCGCCGTGCTGACCAATGGCGGACAGACCATGCACGAAGGCGTGGAATTCGCCGGGCGCTACGCGCGCCGGAATTTGTTCGGGACGCGCCACGGCGTGTGGCTCCAGGGCGCATATACGTATTTACCCGTGGCGCGTTTCGACGGCTTGCGCTACAGCGCTATCGGCGGTTTCAGCGGCGTTCTGATCATGGGCAATCGCCTGCCCTACGCCCCGAGGAATCTACTGAACGCGTCGGTGGGCTACACGCATGCAAGCGGCGTGAACGCGCTGCTCGAAGCCAACTACACCGACGCGCAGTTCGGCGACGACCTGAACGCCCGCACCGGAACCGCCGACGGTCAGCGCGGCCTCATCGGCGGCAATACGGTGTGGAACGGGACGTTCAACTATCCGGTGGAGCGCTGGCACACCACGCTGTTTGTCACCGCGAAGAATGTCTTCGACCGCTTGTACATCGCCGACCGCACGCGCGGCCTGCTGCCGGGCTCTCCCCGGCTGCTGCAGGTGGGCTTCCGGTTTACGTTTTGAATTAAGGGGACAGGCTACTCAACTCCCGATCTCGCCGCGCGACCCGCCGTCCCGCCGCTGCCGATGTATGAGGCGCAGCGGGCGCCCCTTTCAGCCAATGCTGGCGACTCCCGCGGCAGATCCGGAAATGCCCGCCCCGCGGGGCTGAAACGTTTCTTCTCGCGCGGTGTGCCATCATGGTTCGCAGACAAACTTGGCAGACAACCAGGAGGCACGGCATGCGGTTTTCACGGAAGGCCATCATCCTAGGCGCGCTGGCGATAGGCGTAGTCTGCGCGTCCGCGCAGCCTGTGGTGATCAAGACATCGGTCATTCTGGATGGTAAAGGCCAGATCCTTCGCAACAAGAACATCGTCGTCGAAGGCAATCGCATCGTCCGCATTTCCGAAGGAAACGCGAAAGCCACGTACGATCTCACGGGCTTCACCGTGACGCCGGGCTGGATCGATACGCACGTCCATTTCGCGCAACATTTTGGAGCCGACGGGCGTGCCATCGGCGGGGAGGGCGCGGGCGGCGAATCGCCTGAAATACGGGCACTGCAAGCCGCCGCCGGCGCGTACGCGACTCTGCAAGGCGGTTTTACCACCATTCAGAGCCTGGGAGCGGAAGTAGACGGAGTGACTCGCGACATGATCAACGGCGGGCGCATTCCGGGGCCCCGCGTGATCACGTCGTTGCGCGCCATTTATAAAGAAACCGGCACGCCCGAACAGATTCGCGCCTTCGTGAGGAAAGCGAAGGCCGATGGCGCGGACGTGATCAAGATCTTCGCGACGGCTTCCATTCGCGATGGCGGCGCGCAGACCATGTCGGACGACCAGATCCGCGCCGCTTGTGGAGAAGCCGCCGCGCTGGGCCTGCGGGCAGTGTCGCATGCCCATGCTTCAAGCGGCGCCAGGGCTTCGATCCTCGCCGGATGCACCGCCATCGAACACGGCGCGCTGCTTGACGACGCAACCGTAAAGCTGATGGCCGAACGCGGCACGTATTTCGATCCGAACTTTTTGGTGTGGCACAACTACCTCGACAACAAGCCCAAGTTCCTGGGCATCGGTAACTACACGAACGAAGGGTTCGCCTACATGGAGAAGGCCGTCCCGCAGATGGCGGAGGTCCTCAAGCGGGCCATCGCCCACCGCGTGAAGATCGTACTAGGCACGGATGCCGTCGCCGGCGCGCACGGCCGCAACGCTGAGGAGTCTGTGTACCGCGTGCGCGACGGAGGCCAGGCGCCCATGGACGCGATCGTCAGCGCGACCTCAGTGGCGGCGGAATCGCTGCGATTGGGAGACAAGATCGGAACGGTGGCGCCCGGCATGGAAGCCGATCTGGTCGCGGTCGAAGGCGATCCTCTCAAGGACATTACCGCCGTGCGGCAGGTAAGGTTTGTGATGAAGAGCGGGAAGGTCTACCGGCAGTGAAGCATGGCCCGGCGGCGGTGGCCGCATTGTTGGTGGCGGCCTGCCTGCCCGCGGCGGCGCATGATCTCTACCGCAGCGAATCCAGAATTGAAGTGCAGGGCCGTCAGGTGAAGACCGTGCTTACGTTCAATCTCCTGGATTTTCCGGGCGTGGACCAGGACGGCGACAAGCGTGTCACGCAACCCGAATTCGACGCGGCGCTCGATCGCGTCTACGGCGCCATCCTCCAACACTGGTCGCTCGATAGTAAC
>CAMAUG010000088.1 GCA_945861255.1 Candidatus Sulfopaludibacter sp. SbA3 | reverse complement strand
AACTCAGGTCTGGACTGCCGTGTCGGTTTACGTCCTGGTCGCCATCCTCAAGAAGCGTTTGGCCCTGGACGCCAGTCTTCACGAAATCCTACAGGTCCTCAGCCTCAACCTTTTTGAGACAGTCCCCATTTTACAGGCTCTCGGACGTGCTCACTCCCAAGAAAAATTAGTCGAGATTTTTAACCAGTTGAATCTGCTCGACTTATAGCCGGACGCCAGTGACCCGAAGGCATAAAGCATGTTGTCATAAGTACTGATGTACACCTGTCCGCTACTCGCCCATAAGCTGCCGGAGTGAACGAAAGAGGATATTGTTTTGCCACTATTCCACCACTCCTTGCCGGTATCAGGATCGAGAGCGTAGACTACCGCCCGCACGGAACGACTGACGCGAGCTGCGGTGGCCGAGGCCGCGCCGCTGGCCGCCGGATGATACTCCCCGCTAGAAGCGGCAAAAACCACTCCATTGACGACGATGGGAGCGAGGGGGGACACCATATCGCGCGAGACCCAGACGGGTTTGAGCACAGGCTGTGCGGCTTCGCCATCGACCTTGAAGCCGACGACCGCGCCGTTCTTCACTGTTCCATTAGAAGCGGGAATCCGGGCGGCGTTTCGAATCGGTCCCTCGACTGGCTCCAACAGCCAGCGGATTCCATTCGAGTCCTCCCAACTCGTTACAGCGCTCGGCGCAAAGTCCGTCCTTGCGGCGGACACGGCGTCCGAGACAAAAACCGGCGTTTGATGGTTGCCGCCGCCGAGCGACGTCGTGTCCAGGAGGAAAATTCGCCCGTCCCGCGTCGCGGCAGCAACCATCTCCTTTCCTTTGTATTTAAAGATTACCGGCGCCGCAGTGAAGTTTGCTCCGCGTTGGGTGAACCTGTCCATGGCGAATTCCAAATTGGACGTGAAATCAGAGACTTGGCGGACCCTGGTACGATTGCCGAGATGCGCGATTTCCTGGTCCTTCTTCTCCATTTGATCGTCACGATCTTCCGGCTGGTCAAGCCTGGAGGATTCCGGAGCGTGGTCGCCGAGTCCGTTCTCATGAGGCATCAGCTTCTGATCCTGAACCGTGGCCGCAAGCGAGCGCCGAACTTGCGCTCCGCAGACCGGATAATGGCCAGTCTGTGTATGCTCTTCATCCGCCGGGCACGTCTTGTCCGCTTTGCCATCGCGCTCAAGCCTTCGACGCTCCCGCATCTTCACCGCGTGCTGACAAATCGGAAATATCGCCTGCTGTTTTCGCCCAGGCCCGGAGCGCGTCCCGGTCCCAAGGGCCCGACGAAGGAGCTGATCGATGCCGTTGTGGAAGTGAAGCGACGCAATCCGGGTTGGGGATGTCCTCGAATTGCCGAACAGATCGCATTGGCTTTCGGTGTCGAAATCGACAAAGACGTCGTTCGCCGGATCCTGGCCAATCATTATCGGCCGGAATCGAATGCCGGAGGTCCTTCGTGGCTGACCTTTCTCGGCCACGCCAAAGACAGCCTGTGGAGTTGCGATCTGTTTCGTTGTGAGTCGGCCAACCTACGAACACATTGGGTGCTGGTCGTGATGGACCAGTTTACGCGCCGGATTATTGGTTTTGGAATCCACCGCGGCGTCGTGGATGGAGCGGCGCTGTGCCGGATGTTCCAACGAGCGATTCGCGGGCACCGCCTGCCTTCGTACCTCAGCTCGGATCATGATCCTCTGTATCCATTCCATCAGTGGCAAGCCAACCTTAGGATCTTAGAGATGACCGAAATCAAGACCGTTCCCTACGTCCCGCTCTCCCATCCCTTTATCCAGCGGCTGATCGGCACCATCCGGCGCGAGTACTTGGACCGGATGTTGTTCTGGACTGCCGCCGACCTGGAGGCGAAGCTTATCGATTTCCAACATTACTATAATGACCGCCGACCTCACGCAGGGCTGGAGGGAAGACTGCCAGAGCCTGCGGCTGACGGGTCTGGAGCACCCTTAGATTTTAATTCCTATCGGTGGCACAAGCATTGTCGAGGCTTGTATCAGACTCCAATCGCTGCATGATTTAGGAATTCGCCATGGACACGATCAAATGGAGAAGAAGGACCAGGAAATCGCGCATCTCGGCAATCGTACCAGGGTCCGCCAAGCCTCTGATTTCACGTCCAATTTGGAATTCGCCATGGACAGGCAATCATCTACACCAAAATTCTTGATATGTAGTCAATTCTGTAGCTGTCGCATTCCACAACTTGCAACAATCGATGTTGCTCGATGCCGGATTAAATTTTTGCGGAGCACAGCCCAAGGCAGATTCCAGCGAACTGCGGAAACGGCATGTTTTCATGCGCTTTCGTTTCAAGCAGATGTGGCCAACCTGTTGCGGCTTGTTGAGCCTTTCGGAAACTGGAGGATTTCGCGTCTACAATTTCATCTACAGTCGATTCCGGGATAGAATGGACGTGACCGCCGTCCAACAGGCGCAACGTAAGCATGAATCACCGGATCCAACTCGGCAACGCACAGGTTGACGAAGCGAAGTTGGCGGACTTGTGCCGGCAATACCACGTCCGCGAGCTTTCCGTTTTTGGTTCCGCCGCGCGCGGCGAGATGCGCGTGGACAGCGATATCGACCTTCTGGTCGAATTCCTGCCGGAAGCAAAAGTCGACCTGGTGGATCATGCCGGATTGATGTTGGACCTGGAACAACTCTTAGGCCGTCGTGTCGACCTGGTATCGAAGAGAGGGCTGAAGCCGCTCATTCGGGATTCCGTGCTGGAAGAAGCACGGCTTGTCTATGCGGCGTGAGACTCTGTATCTCTCAGACATCATCGAGGCCGCGGATCATATCGCTGCCTTCATCGCGGGCTTCGACTTCGAACGATTTCAAGAATCCGAGTTGGTGCGAAGCGCCGTTGTTCAGAAGCTCGCCGTCATAGGAGAGGCCGCCGGACGAATCTCTCCGGGACTGCAAGGTCGAGAGCCACACGTCCCCTGGCCGCAGATCGTGGCATTCCGCAATATCTTGGTTCACGCGTACTTCGGTATCGACTGGAATGAAGTATGGACCTCCGCCACGGATCGATGTCCCACGCTGCGTGCACAGATCGCGCAGATTCTAGCGATGGAATCGGCGAGACCCGAGGATGAGAGTGGCAGCATCTGAGCCCTCTCCAGGTGACATTCTTGATGACCCGGTGGAGCTGGTCATCCTATCGTTAAAGCAAAATGCCGCACGATGCCGCGTTCTCGCTAATGAACAAGTGGTCACGCTGCGCGCGAAACGGTTGTGGAAGGTCGTTCCCGGCCAAATCGCACGGGTGATTACGAAGAAGCAGTGGCGCTACGGAGCCGGCCTGTACGTTTCGGGCGAAATCGAATCCACGCGGCTCGACGCGCGCGCCGCGATTCCGATGCCCCTCAAGATAGCGGATCAAGGTCTCTGGAAACCGGACGAACATTATTGGCGGGACCCAGGCGATCCGATACCGGCGTGGGCCAGGCCGATCATCGCGTGGGGGCCTCGCCGGAGCTTTGAGATGGAGCAGATTCTACCGGGAGAGGATCCGTTTTCCGATCCGATCATCGAATCGAATGATTGCAAGGAATCCGGCGATTTCAAGGAAGCGTACAAGATCCTTATGGACCTGTGTCAGGCGGATCTCCGTTGCCTGGACGCTCACGCTCATCTTGGAAATTTGTCATTTGACTATCGGCCCGCGGACGCAATTCGACACTACGAAGTGGGCACGAAAATCGGTGAGTTATCGCTGGGGGAACACTTCGATGGACTCCTGCCGTGGGCCTGCATCAACAACCGTCCGTTTCTGCGGTGCATGAACGGATTTGGTCTGTGCCTTTGGCGGTTGAACCGTTTCGAGGAAGCCGAGCGGCTCTTCCAGCGGATGCTGTGGCTCAATCCATCTGACAATCAAGGTGTAAGGTTCTGCTTGGACGATGTTCGGGCAAACCGGATCTGGCAAGACAACGAACGTCAGGCGTAGAATTCAGATTGCTCACTCTGCTCCGCTTCTTTCTCACCTCCCGGACGGCGCCCATCGCCGAGAATCTGTTCCTGCGCAAGCAACTGGCGCTGCTTCAGGAGCGCAAGGCGAAGCCACGCGGGATCTCGAGGACGGCGCGATTGACGATGCTCGCGTTGGCGAAGTTTTTCGATTGGCGCGAAGCGCTCGTGATCGTCAAACCAGAGACGTTCCTCAAATGGCATCGCACGGCGTTCCGGATGTTCTGGCGATGGAAGTCGCGCAAGCGCGGCCGGCCGGCGTTACCGATCAATCTGCGAGAGTTGATCCGCGAGATGGCTCGGGAGAACCCAACCTGGGGCGAGGAACGGATTGCCGACGAGTTGTTGCTAAAGCTCGGCATCCGCGTATCCCCGCGCACCGTTCGGAAATACCTTGATTCGCTGCGGCCACGCGGGGGCGTGGGAAGTCAGCACTGGTCCACTTTCGTCCGCAATCATGCGAAGGCTATGGTAGCCTGCGATTTCTTCATTTCCGTGACCGCCTCGTTTCGCGTCTTGTACGTGTTCGTCGCCATGGAAATCGGTTCGCGCCGAATTCTGCACTGCAACGTCACCGAACATCCGACGGCGGAATGGACCACCCAGCAGTTCCGCGAGTTCCTGGCCTTCGATCACCCATTCAAGTACGTCATCCACGACCGCGATGGCATTTTCTCCGCCAACTTGAACACGACCTTGAAAAACTTCGGAGTACGCGTCCTGAAAACTCCAGTTCGGGCGCCCAAGGCGAATGCGTTCTGTGAGCGCCTGATCGGAACCATCCGGCGTGAATGCCTGGACTTCCTGATCCCGTTCAATGAGCGCCACCTGCGAAGGATTGTCAAGGAATTCATGATCCACTACAATCGCGGACGCCCTCATTCATCGTTGGGACCTGGAATTCCGGAGCCACCCCAAGCCAAGGTTCCGGCCAGCGTCGATAGACACAAGATCCCCGAGGGGTACCGCGTTACATCAACGCCCGTTCTCGGTGGGTTGCACCACGAATACGGCCCGGGAAAGGAGGCTGCTTAGCGACGGATTCAATTTTTGCGGAGGACAGGGCCGAAACCCGGCATTGCAAATAAATGAGTTGTTTACGTTGGTCGGGGCGGCGAGATTCGAACTCACGACCCCCTGCGCCCAAGGCAGGTGCGCTACCAGGCTGCGCTACGCCCCGACATATGCCTCTTCATTCTAAAACACTTTGAACTCGCGAGACGTATCGATTGGTCTGGCGCGCAACTTCTCCGCGACGATCTCTTTTGAGGGATTGGCTGATGCGAGGCTTCGGCGCGATTGTTGGCGTTACGTTCCGTGCTGTGGTTCACACCGGATAAGATCGTTCGCATCGCAGCCGAGTGACTTCTGAGTTTGTCGGTAATGATACAAGATGGTTCTTTCCATTGGCCGCGTAGCAGCCTTCGAGAGAATCGTTCTGCGGCACGCTGGTCGCGGCGCGGCTGAATCAGGATGTCGATCACGTCGCCGTCTTGATCCACGGCGCGCCGGAGATACTGTTGTTGTCCATGAATTCGAATGAAGACTTCGTCCCACTGCCAAACATCGCCGAGCCGGCCCTGACGCCGCTTCAGTTTTCGGGCATAACCGGGGCCGAACTTCTGACGCCAGAGCCGAATCGCTTCGTACGAGATGACGATTCCGCGTTCGGCGAGAAGATCCTCGACATCCCGGAAGCTTAGGCAGAAACGATGGAAAACCCAGACGGCATAGCTGACGATTTCCGTAGGGAAACGGTAGCTGTAATAGGGCGACCGATCGTTCTTCATCAGACCAGTCTTTCAGCTCGTCGCCCATCTTGACAATGCCCCTGATCCTGTGGTGACGGGATTCTAGCGAAGGACAAGCTAAAGTGTTGGAGGCGCGGATCGGAGTCGAACCGACGAATAAAGGTTTTGCAGACCTCTGCCTTACCACTTGGCTACCGCGCCCTAAGCCGTGCCTGATTCGAAGGACTACTTCAGAGATACCGTGCTGTGGGACGGAAAGTCAACCCCGCGCATTTCACGGCTCCCAAACGCCCCTTATTTCGAGAACCCGGTGGGCGGCGGCCCGCCGAAGGGGCCCCGCCGTCCGCGGCCGCCGCGGCCGCCCGGCGGTTGACGGCGTTGCAGTTCCTGCCATTGCTCGGCGGTGAGGATGGTCCGAAGCTTCAGACTCATCATCGAAAAAGTGCGCGTCAGATCGCCGCGCGCGGAAGAGAGGCGTTCGATCGCGTCGCTCGCCTTGCGCTGATCCACGGGATTTCCGGCGAAGGCATCTTCCACGTCGCCATCGGCCTTCTGCATCGCGGTGCGGATCTCCATGATCTTGTCGCGATGCTCGCGCACCACCACGCGAATATCGCTTTGCTGCGTCTCGGTGAGATTCAGATCCTGAACCAACCGGCTGTTCCACCACGGCCGCTCCCACCAGGAGGGTCCGCCGCCGGGACCGCCCGGGGGCCCACCGGCTGGATCCTGCGCCAGGGATAGCGCGGGCAACGCCAGGCCGAACAACACGCGCATCAGAACCCGCTTCAGCATCTCAGTTTCCTTCCTCGAATAACGCGCGAATCGGCGCGGCCGCGGCGGGCTCGAAAGATTCCTCCAAGGAATAGATTTCGGAGACATCGGCGAACAGTTGGGTATCGCTAACCTCCGTGCCGGGTTCCGCGCGCCCACCTACACCGCCACCGGCCACAAAAGAGGCCGTCTTGGGAGCCTGGAACCAGAACAGACCGATGACCAGGATGCACGCCGCCGCCAGAGCCGCCCAGCGCGGCGCCAGGAACACGCCACGCCACCCCCTGGGTTCGGGCTTGCTCAGGCGTTCGTAAATTTCACGGCGCTGCGCGGCCAGGAAATCGCTCGAAACATCGCTTGAAGCATCCACCGCTTCCGCCAGCTTGGCGCGTTGCTGGTTCATCTCCGTCCAGCGGGCCGCGCAGGAAGGACACTCGCGGACGGCGGAGCCGATCTCCGTCAATCCATACAGCGCGTCGAGCAGAACGTCGTCGCTCAAATGTTCGTGTCCGCTCATGACCGCTTCTCCCGTATTAGATTTTTCCCGTACAAATCTTTGAGTTCTTCGCGCAGCTTGCCGATCGCTCGGAACATGTGGGCCTTGACCGTGCCCACATCCAGGCCCAGAATATTTGCAATCTCTTCCAGGCTCATCTCATCATAATGCCGCAAGGTAAACACTGCCCGCTGCCGCGCCGACAACCGCCCGAGGGCTGCATTCAGCCTCCCGCCGATCTCGCCCGCCAGCACCTGCGCTTCGGCCTCCGGACGCACCGAAGCGGTTCTGGCCAGGATGGCCACTTCGTCCTCGGGCTCCGGCCGGCGTCTCCAGATGCGCCACTTCCTGGACCGCAGGCGATCCATGCAAGTGTTGATCGCGATCCGCGATAGCCACCGCGCCGGGTCTTCAATAGCCGGGGCGTCTTGCCGCTGCAGCGCAACGTAGGCTTTCAGAAACACGTCCTGCGAGGCCGAGCCGGCGTCGTCGGGATCCTGCAGCATGCGCCGGCACAACACATAGATCCGCCGCTGCTCCGACGTCATCCATGCGCCGAAGTCCCGCATCACCCCGCTCTCCGCGTGCACGCCGGTCTCTACTGGCACAGTCACCAGAGGCATCAGCCTCGTCATAGTATTCTAGACGAGCACCGGCGGCATGGGTTTACATGCATGTAAAGTGTTGAAATAATTAGCCAGGAAACGCGCCGCCCACCAGGAACGCAGCGGTCGGGGCCGCCGGCGGGGCCACGCTTTCCTGCTCGTTGTAAGCCGTGATGGATCGATATCTTCCGCCGCTTGGATCGCGATGGATGATCAGGCGGCGTTCGGCCAGGTCGAGGCCCCAGCACGATCAGGGTCCGGTTCTGGTTCGTTCGTCGGATTGTCCTCCGGCGCGACGTCAATCGACGCTGCCGGATTCACAAATTGCTCACCGAACGTTCGAACCAGCCAGCCCATCATTAAAATCAGGGCGTTGACGTGCGGACGTTTCTTGCGATCGACTCCACCCGTTCGAGGATTCCAGCCGCGCCCAGCGCCGCGCACTCCGCGCGAGTCCAATGCTTGCGTGGCGCGTCCAGGGGACCCGGGCGGTAAGGGGCTTCGGTCACTGCGATGGGCACGGTTAGTGCAACTCGTCGACGGGAACGTCAAAGTGCGCCGTGTTGATTACACCTTTGCGTTGGAACTGCACCCAGACGCGGTAAGTTCGGGTACGGGGGAAGATCACGTTGAACTGAATCTGCGGGCCGCCGTCGGCCAGGAAAGGATGGGTGTGGATCATGTCCACCAGGTCGTCGCTGGCGCTGAGCGCGTGACCCCAGGCGCCCAGTAGTTTTTCAAGGCCATCGGCGGGCGTCACCTTGAAGAACATCATCGTTTTAGCGTGCGCGATGGGCTGTGGCGGATCGGTGACCAGTTCCACCCGCAGGTTCTCGGCGTCTTTTGTGGAATAGTCCTTTTCCAGTTTGACAGGAGCGGGTGCTTTCCCCGGCACGAACACCGTTTTCGCGATCAACTGAGGCGTGGAGCCATCGGGATAAAAATCGCCGAGGATGCGATACATCCCCGGCTGCGGGAACGAATACTCGTACCGGAAGCTGCCGTCGGGCTGCAGCGTGGGATGGTTGTGCAGGAACACCTTGAGATCCTGGCTCACCACGAACATGTGGAACAGCTTTTCATGCACCAGCTGAAATTTCGAAACGGGCATGCTCTTCCACGGATCGCGCACCGTGAAATCGAGCTTGGCTGGCTGCAGAGGCTTGGGTGCAGCCGGCGTCACCTTCAGATCCATGGTGTACTCGGCTACCTCGGGAATTCCGGAAACCAGCTTCATGCCGCATCTCGGACAGGTGCCCGGATCGTGCCCGCGCACGTCCGGGTCCATGGGACAGACGAAGACTTGATCGGAAGGGGGTGCGGACGGGTCCGTGATGGGCGCCTGGCCCAAAAACACGCTCGCCAAGATGAATAGGAGAACGGCGACAACTAGGATGCGAAACCGCGCAGGCATGGAAACCACCCAACCGCAGTATACAAGACGTGACAGCGGACTGCCAAACGCGTCCAAGCCCATGCGTTACCATCAGCCTAGAATCTGGAGCCGGCCGTGAGATCATTCTTTCGGGACATCGGCTTCGGGGCTCTGGTGCAAACTTTACGGGGTGGGGGAAGATGAGGAATGCCCCGATTTGTTGCGGTCGAACAGTTGTTCGCAGGTCGCCACTACGACGCGGAGATTGTGGTGTTGTGCGTGCGGTGGTATTTGAGTTTCAAGCTGAGTTACAGAGATTTCGTCAGCATGATGGGCGAGCGCGGCATCGCAGGCTAGGAGCATTACGGATGGCATCGCGGCTCTCCATGTTATCCTGAAATTGAAGGCATCGAAGGGGCGGCTAGCTCAGTTGGGAGAGCACCACGTTCGCATCGTGGGGGTCGTGGGTTCGAGTCCCACGCCGTCCACCAAGTGCCCATCCTCAACCGGTTTCACTTCCCGTCATTTTTCGAAGCGCACTTCCAGGTAGGTCACCGGGCTGGTGATTTCTTGGTACCAGTGGGCGACTCCGTCCGGAACTGGGGGGGGCCCGCGCTCTATTTCGAAGCCAGGTAATCGATCAGAGTTTCGATTTGCGCGTCCGTCAGCTTATTGGCGAAGGCGGGCATCACCGTGCCGCCGAACTTAATGCGGCCGGTGATATAGGAACGGTCCGGCTTGCCGCTGCTCTTGGGCATCTTCTCGCGCTGGAACAGATGATAGAAGCCCGGGCCGAGTTTCCTGGATTCCTCGCGATCCACGTCGTGGCACACGACGCAGTTCTCGCGATAGAGGGCTTGGCCGATCCTCAAGCGGCTCTTTTCCCATGGCAGCGGAAGAGGGGGGACGGCGGAGGTGGCGGTCTTTTTCGCGGCAGTCTCTTTTTGGGGTCCGAAGTTCAGGGTCAGGTAATCGACGATCTCGCCGAATTCGGCGGCGGTGGCCTCCGCTCCCATTTCTTTCATGGAATCCACCAGCTTCTTCCAATCCGCACGCGCATAGTGCAGTCCCGGAACCGAATTCAGGTCGTGGCAGGAGGTGCACACCCGATTCAGCGAATCGCGGCCCTTGCCGGCCGGCAGATTCTGAGCGTAGACGGGCATGGCCAGCATCGTGCAAACGATGGCCGATGCGCGAAGAACGACGGAGCCGGTGTTGTTCATGACGCTCCCTTCCGTTCGACCCCGAGCGCTCCGGACCGCTCCAGAAGCTCCGCGGCTCCCGGCGCTTGTTCGTCCGTGCACCGCACGCGAAGGCACATGGAACCCGGCGGAACGGCGGGCACCGGCGCCGATTTGTCGCGCTTTCGAATCAGGCCGCTCTCCCAAAGAAACCAGCCGAACGTCGAAAGCACGGCACCCAGCATGGTCATTTCATACGTGATGACGCCGGTTCCCCAGAGCGAGAACACCGGCATGCCTCCCGTGTTGAGTGCGTAGTTGTGCTGCGCGAAATAGACGAAGCCGGTCATAAGACTGCCGTTCGCGATCGCTCCCGTCACGGCCACCACGGACATTCTGCTGGGACGGTCCAAGACGCCGCGATAGAACTCCACCGGCTCATTGGAGAATACGTCCAGGTCCGCGGCCGTCATGCCGACTTCCTTGAGGCGCTGGATAGCCCGGACGATGGATTCCATTTCCCGGAATTCGGCGACCAGATACATATCAATCTTCCTCCGCGGGGTGCGGTTTGAATTCCCAAACGGCGATGATCGGGAATAGTTTCGAGAACAGCAGATAGAGCAGGATCATTGCGGCGAACGTGGCGGCGGTGATCGCTATTTCGATCCAGGTCGGCCCATAGAGGGTGCCCGCTGCCGCGGGAAGCCGCGGATTTCCCAGAGTCGGCACCACAATGATATACCGTTCCAACCACATGCCCATCAACACACCGACGGATGTAATCATCGCGGACGTGATGGTGCGGAGGCGGCGGATTCCCATGAGCACGAGGGGGATAACAAAATTGCACACCACCATGAACCAGAAATAGGGCGCGAAGGCTCCGGTGACGTGCGTACGAAATACAGCCATTTCCGAAGGTTCGTTGCCGTACCACACGGTGAGATGTTCGGCGAATGTGAAGTAAAACCACAGCAGGCTCATCAACAGGAGCAACTTGGACAGGTTATTGAAGTGATGGCGCGTCAGATAGAGTTCCAAATGCAATAATTTGCGCAGGGAACCCATCACCAGCAGCAAAGCGGCGATTCCGCTGAAAATCGCCCCCACCACGAAGTACGGCCCGAAAATGGTGCTGTGCCACATGGGAGCAATGGCCATGGAAAAGTCCCAGGCGACCACGGTGTGCACCGAAACGGCAATGGGCAGGATGATGCAGGCCATCAGCTTCATGGCGCGCTCCAGTGTGTGCCACTCGCGATCGCTGCCCGTCCAACCCAGCGACAGCGTGCGGTAGAGCACCCGCCGCCAGGGCGTGTTGTGTTCGGCCAGTTGCGCCATATCCGGAATGAGGGGCAGATACAGATAGATCACGCTGCCGGTGACGTAGGTCAGGATGGCCGTGAGATCCCACAGCAGCGGCGAACGGAAATTCGGCCACAGCAAGCGCTCGTTCGGATACGGAATCAGCCAGTAAAACAACCATGAGCGGCCCAGGTGAATAATCGGAAACATGCCGCCGATCATCAGGGCGAACACGGTAATCGCCTCGGCCGCGCGCGTCACTGGCTTGCGCCAGCCGGCATCGGTCAGCCGCAGGATCGCGGAAATCAACGTTCCGGCGTGTGAGATACCGATCCAGAATACAAAATTGACGATGTAGAAGCCCCAGAAGACCGGCCTCTGCAAGCCCGTGACGCCCATCCCGTCATGAATCTGGATGCCCCATGCAACCCCGCCCGTGACCACCACTGCCAGTGCCGCCAACACGCACAGGATGTACGTCGCGCTCGCACCCGAGAGGGGCCGGAAAAGGTCCTCGCGAATCTTGGAATACGGAAGGAGTTCGGGGGTGATCGCCATACGTCCTAGGTTGCCTTCTGCAGGTAAAACACTTTCGGCTTGGTGCCTGCTTCCTCCAGCAGCAGCGAACTGCGTCCATTGGCCGCCCATTTGGACACTTTGCTCTCGGGGTCGTTGAGATCGCCGAACACCATCGCCTCAGCCGGACAGGACTGCACGCATGCCGGCTGCACTTCACCATCAGCCACCGGGCGCCCTTCCTGCGCGGCATCCTGTTTCACGCGCTTGATTCGCTGCACGCAAAACGTGCACTTTTCCATCACGCCGGCGGGCCGGATCGCGACGTCGGGATTGTGCTGCAAGGCC
>CAMAUG010000087.1 GCA_945861255.1 Candidatus Sulfopaludibacter sp. SbA3 | reverse complement strand
CCCGCGTGCTCGAAGCGCTAGGCGTCGATTACATCGACGAGAGCGAAGTGCTGACGCCCGCCGACGAAGAGCACCACATCGACAAGCGAGGCTACAAGATTCCGTTCGTCTGCGGCGCGCGCAATCTGGGTGAGGCGCTGCGGCGCATTGCCGAGGGAGCCGCCATGATCCGGACCAAGGGCGAGGCCGGTTCGGGCAACATCGTGGAAGCGGTGCGGCACATCCGGACCATCGTCAAGGAGATGAAGCATCTCACGGTGCTGGGCAAGGAAGAACTGGTGCATGAAGCCAAGAACCTGGGCGCGCCCCTGGAACTGGTGGAGTGGGTGGCGGCCAACGGGAAGCTGCCGGTGCCCAATTTCTCAGCGGGTGGCATAGCCACTCCCGCCGATGCGGCGCTGGTGATGCAACTGGGCGCGGAGGCCGTGTTCGTGGGCAGCGGCATTTTCAAATCCGAGGACCCCGAAACGCGCGCCAAGGCCATGGTGAAGGCCGCGACCTATTACAACGATCCCCAGAAGCTGCTGGAAGCAAGCGAAGAACTGGGCGAGGCGATGCGCGGATTGGATGTCTCCAAGCTCCCTGAAAGCGAACTGCTGCAGACGCGGGGTTGGTAGGCGCGCGGAACCGGTTGGCTCCCTTGAAAACAGTTGGCGTCCTCGCCTTGCAAGGCGATTTCGAAGCTCATCGGAAGGCCGTGCTGCGGGCGGCGGCGCTGCCGCCCAGCGATGCGGTACAGGTGGTGGAAGTGCGCACGTTGGCCGATCTGGGCCGCTGTGACGGCCTGATCATTCCCGGCGGGGAGAGCACCACCATGCTTAAGCTGCTGGATATCGAAGGCCTTACCGCGCCGCTACGGGATTTCGCGGCGCGCAAACCGGTTTATGGGAGCTGCGCCGGGGCCATCCTGCTGGCGCAAAACGTAACGCATCCTCCCCAACCAAGCTTGGGCTTGTTGGACATTACGGTGGAACGTAACGCCTATGGCCGGCAGATGGACAGCCGCATCGCCAAGATTACGCTGATGGAAGGCGACGGCATGGAGGCCGTGTTCATTCGCGCACCCATCATCCGCCGCGTCGCGCCGGATGCCGCCGTGCTGGCACGCTATGAAGGCAACCCGGTGTGGGTGGAACAAGGCCGGCACATGGTCACCACGTTTCATCCGGAGTTAAGCGCGGACGCGCGCGTCCACCAACGGTTCCTGCGGAAGCTCTAAACTGACAGGTTGCGTAAGAACGTTTTCCTGAACCGCTTGCTCACGCTCGCGGCTCGGGAAACCCTGTACGGACGGCAGCCGATTCCGAGCCGCGACGGTTACGGAGCGGTCCAGTAGTGTTTTTCCGTAACGTGCCAAACCCACACTGCGTTCACACGGTCACGCCGCAGGCCGATGAGAACCGGCGGAGGGACACCCCGTGGATAACGCCGGAAGTTCACTGGAAGCCGTCTTGCGGGCCCATGCAGATTGGCTCGCCGACGCCGCCACCGGACGCTGTGCCGATTTGAGCGGTTTGACCTTGAACGATCGCGACCTGCACGGGGTAAAACTGACCAGCGCGCGGATGGTGGGCGCAACCTTACTCGACGCCAATCTGGCGGACGCGGAATTGGGTGCGGCACGGCTGTGCCAGGCGGACTTACAGCGCGCGAACCTGGCGGGCGCGAACCTCACGGCGGCCGATTTAACGGAAGCCAAATTCGGCGGTGCGTGGTTGACGCACGCAAATTTATCGGAAGCCGTGGTGCGCGGAACGTCGTTCCGCCGCGCCAAACTGGAGCACGCGCGGTTCATGGACGCGGCGGTTACGGAAGCGAACTTCCAGGACACCATGGCAAAGTCCGTGCATTTTCACCAGGCCCGTCTGTATGAAACCGACTGGCACGGCGCGAACATCGCCGCGGCGCAATTCCTTCACGCCCGCATCCACCATTGCCGCTTCGCCGCCGTGCAGGGCGAAGGCGCAAGTTTTCGCGGATCGAAGCTCGATCACTGCGACTTTTCAGGCGCATCGCTCGAAGAGGCCGCATTCGGAAAGGCCGAAGTTACCCAATGCCTGTTCCGGGGCGCGGAACTGCAGTTCGCCGATTTTCGCGGCGCCATTGTGCGCGGCGGGGACTTCAGCCGCGCGGTGCTGAACGGTGCCCGGTTCGGCGCGGCTCAATTGACCACCGCCGACTTTCGCGGCGCGAATCTGCAGGGAGCCCGCGAGTTGACCGCCGAGCAACTGATGCGAACCTTGACCGACAACGCCACCGTGCTGCCGAACGGCTCTCGGGGTCCGTACATGCGATACTCGGGAGCCGAGAAGCCCACTTCCTGACGATGGTCCGATGCCGCGACGCGGTCCCTACTTCTGCGGGTAGATCTTCTTAACGCCGGATGGCAGCTTCAATTCGAACGAGGAATCCGGAAGAATGGGGTTCATCTGGATGCCGGAATAGTTGACCAGTTCGTAGTTCTTCGAAGGCTCCGTGACTCTTTCCTGGACGGGGTTGCTCTGGCCTTCGGGAATCCACAGCTCGATTTTGGAGATCAGTTTCTTGACTTCAGCCGATTTCGGCGTGAGCTCCAAATGCGTGGCGGAGGCCGCGGCGATAGTTTCCGTTCCCAGAACCTTCATGTCGTAGGACTGGCGCAGATCGGCGGATGATGTACCGAAGCCCAACAGCAGGAACTGATCGATGTTGGAGGCATACTTACTGGCGTCGTAAATCTCAACGCTGTTCGCTTTGGGGTAGTGGATCTGGATGGTTTTCCCGCTGATGAAAATGGTGCGCTGCCCGGCGCCTTGAAACTCGAGCACGCCCGTGGTGCCGCTCTTCGTGCGCCGCAGACGGATCACGCCTTCGGTCTCGCTCTTTTCGTCGATGACGGCGGTGTACTGCAGCCGCTTCATCTTGGCGGAAAGCGAGCGGAATTCCCGCGCGCCCCGGTCCATGCGGTCCAGAACATCGGCCAGCGTTTCGGCGGGCGCGGCGGTGGCCGCCATGAACAACGCGGTCGCGGCGGTGAAGTGGAGCAGGCGTGCTTTCACGGCTTGGGAAAGGCCAGGTAGCCTTTCAGCTCTTTCTCTTCCTCGTCGAAAATCGGTTCCACGACGGAAATCTCCGTGCGAATCTTGAAACGCGAGTTGATCAGGGCGGCCGCTCGCGAAAGCATTTCCGGCTCCGGCACGCCGCTCAACTGTTGCGGCTCAATCCAGTAGCCGCCGCGCACCATGGCGACGCTGGCGGGTTTGGGCTGATCGCGAAACACGGAGCGGGGTGTGACGAAGATAAAGACCAGGATTAGGGCGACCATTACGTCGTACTGCCAACTGGCGCGTTTATAGTCCCACAAAACGAAGCGCTTCAGAGCGTTCATCGCTTTCAGTGTAACCTGTCCCGGGGCCACCGCACTGAACCAGGCCGGTGTGAACCAGGCCGGTGTGAACCAGGAAGGGTGCGGCCGCGTAGGCGGCGTGAGCGTGGCCGGCGCCCGGAAAGGACAGGTGGGAACGCCATGGAGTAGCCTAGTATCTGGATGCAGCGATTTATCATTATCATCACCGTAGCGGCGGCGGTTGCTGTGGCGCAGACGCCCGCGAATTCCGCGAAGCCCGCGGTGACTGCGGCCAAGCCCACGGCGGCGGCTCCGGCCAAGCCGGCGCCGAAAACCTTGCAGACCAGGCCAGGGCAAGCCAAGGCGGGTGCGAAGAAGGCGGCCCCGGCGCGCCCCTCTCCGCAAGAGGTCGCCAATCAACTGGCGGAAGCGCACGAGGCCTGGGGACCTGCCATCAGCAGCACGATTGCGTCGGCGTCTTTGCAGGAGGTGGCTCGCAATGGAGCGATCTATACTTATCACCTGTACGCGGCGGGCCTGCCGCGCGAGCGCCTGTACAACATTGTGGCGTGGCCGGTGAACCAGCTACAGCCTCTGGTAGTGATCAAGGGAGTGACGCTGGACGCCTCGGGAAGGGCGGTCTGCTCTGGTCGTCTTGGTACATGCGGATCTCTCAATACTCCGGACGACCCGGTGAAATTGAGCTCCACCATCGCTCCCGGACGTCCTGTTCGCGTCGGAATCGAGGCGCAGGACGGTTCCGCCAGCGCATACGTTAAGACCGTCCCCACGCCGATTCGTGGCGTCGACAAAAAATGCACCTTGGAAGCGGTGATGCTGACGCCCAGCGGGACGGCGGCGTTGATCGAGGTCTCCGGGTTCACTCCAAACTCCGAGATCGATATGCAATTGTTGAATGGCGCTCAGCGTGACGGCGGGAAAACGCGCGTGGATGAAAAGGGAACTTATTCCGCGACGGTGATGCCGGTAGTGGAGGGCGTTTCCGAAGGGACCATCAAGGTCAACGTGATGTCCGCGCAATGCAGTCCATCGCTGAGCTTCGATTGGAACGTCAAGCCGCAGGCGTCCGCACAGGGTGGGGCCGCGGCTCCCGGGGCGACTCCGGCTGCACAGCCCGCCGCAGCGCCGAGCGCATCGCCCGCGAAAGACGCAGCTAAGAAATAACAACCTGGCAAATTGTCCGCCGCGAGAGCCGAAGATTCCGGCCAACGCAGTCACTGCGCACGCCAGGCCACACCGTCCGCCGATTATCACCAACGAGAGCCGTAAACCATGTGCCTGCCCTACGGTGCGCGCGCTGTAGAATTGAACGATGTCTCTCCACGCACCCGGCGCTCTCGATGGATTGAAGGTCCTGGACTTCACGCATGCGCTGGCGGGGCCGTACTGCACGCTGCTGCTTTCCGATTACGGAGCGCGCGTCTACAAATTGGAATCGCCGGAGGGCGGCGACATGGGACGCGCGTGGGGACCTCCGTTCGCCGGAGAGTACGCGCATTTCTTTCTGGGACTCAATCGCGGTAAGCGCGGCATCGCCATCGATCTGAAGCGGCCCGAGGGCATCGGCTTGTGTTGGCGGCTGATCGGCGCAATGGACGTACTGGTGGAAAACTTCCGCCCCGGTGCGATGGACCGGCTCGGATTGGGGTACCAGGCCGTGCATGCGCGGCATCCGCGGCTGGTCTATTGTTCGATCTCCGGTTATGGACAGACCGGCCCATCCCGCGATGAGACGGCGATGGACCTGGTGGTGGAATGCTCCAGCGGCTTTCTGAGCATCACTGGAACGGAGGGCGGCGAACTGACGCGCGCGGGCTACGCGGTGTGCGATATCAATGCCGGCTTGTTCGCCACCATCGGGATACTGATGGCGTTGCGCGCGCGCGAACAGACAGGCCGCGGCCAGTATGTGGACGTTTCCATGCAGGATGGAATGATCTCCGCCATGAGTTCGAATTATATGACCTATCTCGGCTCCGGCGCCGTACCGGGCCCGCTGGGAACGGGATTCAAAACCGTGGTGCCGTACCAGACCTTTCACACCGATGAAGGCCACCTCGGAATCGCCGTGGGCAGCGAGAAATTGTGGGAAGTGTTCTGCCGCGCCATCGGCCGCGAGGATTTGACGGCCCATCCACACTTCGCCACGAATCCGGACCGCGTGGCGCGCAGGAAAGAGCTGGAGACGGTCTTAAGCGAGGTCTTCGCGCGGCAACCGCGGTCTTATTGGGTGGAACGGCTGAGCGCGGCCGGCATTCCGTGTTCTCCGGTGCGGAATTTTGCGCATGTGGTGGAGCACGCGCAATCGGTGGCGCGCGGGATGTTTCCGGTGGTCCGGCACCCCACGGCCGGGGAGTTACGCGTGACCGGTCCGCCCATCAAGTTCTCCGAAACGCCGGGCCAGGTGGGCGCGGCCGCACCGTTGCTGGGAGAGCACACCGCGCAGGTATTGGCGGAGGTGCTGAAGATGGAAGCCGGAGAAATAGAAGCCTTGGGCGCGAGCGGCGTCATAGTGAACGCGGCGCCTACCAATACCCCAGCAGCTTCCACCACGCCAGGCCAATAGTGAGCCACACGCCCAGATTCACGAACGACGCGTAGAAGCCGATGCGCCACCACTGCGCGAGCGTCACATAGTTTTCGGCGAATACCATGGGGGCCGTGGTGGTGCCGTAGTGCGTCAGGCCGGCGGACAGGTTCGCCATGCAGGCCAATCCATAGACTGCCATGCGGGGGGGCACGCCGAGTGCAGTCAGCATCGCGAGAAACGGCAGAAACAGCGCAAGCAGATGGGCGGACACGCTGGCGAATCCATAGTGCAGGTAGTAGAACAGCATCATGGTCAACACCAAGGCGGCAAACCACGGGATATTCGACAAGTTCGCGCCAACCCATGCGGCGAAGGCCTTCGGCGTACCGGTTTCATTCAGCAGTTCGCTCAGGGTCAAAATGCCGCCGTACCAGATGAACGTATCCCAGGCGCCGCTTTCCTGGAGCGCGGCGCGCCAATCGTAGACGCCGCTCAACAGCAATACCGCCAAGCCGGCGAGCGCGACCAGCGTGACGTCCAGGCCATGCCACGCTGAACTCAACCACAGCAGCGCTACCGACGAGAACACCGCCAGCGTGACGGCTTCCTTGCCGCGCACGGGCCCCATGACGATCAATTGCTCGCGCGCATGCGCGGAGGCCGCGGGAGTTTTGACGATCCCCGGGCGCGCAACGCGGTGAATGAGCCAGGGGATGAGAAACGCGCAAGCCAGTCCGGGCACGAGCGCGCTGAGAAACCAGGAAAACGCCGTCACCGGCGTCCCCGTTTGCTGCTGCGCAAGGCGCGCGATGAGCACGTTGCTGGCTTGTCCGGTGATGAACATGGCGCACGCGACGGCGCTGCTTTGAAACAGTGACATCATCAGGAAGGTTCCGAGCAGGCCAGCGGTGGGGCCGGGCTTGGAGTGATACAAGTCCGTAATGCCGCGCGCGATGGGAAGCATGATGCCGCCCGAGCGGGCCGTGATGGAGGGAATGCCCGCGGCCAAAATGATCTCGCTGAACGTGAGCGAATACGCCACGCCGAGCGAGGTGCCTCCGAAACGCCGCACGAAAAGCAGGGCAATGCGGCGCGCGAGTCCGGTGTCTTTCACTGGGCGCGACATCAGCATCGCGATTCCCACCAGCCATACGGTGGGCGATCCGTATCCGCTTAGAACTCTTGGCATCGGTACGCCGCCCAGAATCGCCAGCGCGACCAGGGCGGCAAGCACCACGACAGCGGCAGGCACCGGCTGGAGCAAAAATCCGGCGATGGCCGACGCAAACACAGCCGTAATCCGCCAGCCTTGCGCGGAAACGCCGTCCGGCCTGGGCAGTACATGCGCGATGACGACGTAGATCGCTACCAAGGCAAGCAGACGCCAGGGCCGCCACAAGCGAGTGCGAACGAGTTCTTCTTGTGCCGGAGTGGTCATGTGGACTAGCGGGTGCGGAAGCCGCCGCCGGCTTGGCTGAGCGCGTTCATCACCGATTGCACCGCTGCGGCAGACCCCGTGAACAGACCAGTGGGAGGCGTGCGGCGCGACATTAACTCCCTATAAATAATGTCTTGCAAATCCGAGTTGATGCCCCACCCGGCCAAGTATTGCAGTTTCAGATCCCTGTCGCGATTGACGACGGCGCCTTTGAGCCATTCGTCCAGATCGGATTTCCGTCCGGCGTAGGCGGAGAACAGGCCCTCCGCGCCCCGCACTTCGATCTCAAACAGCGAGGCGCGGACGGGCGCGTAGTCCGGACGGGCGGCGCGCGCGAGCACTTCGTCCATGTTGATTTTCAGCGGCTCCGCCTGGCCCAGGAAAACCATGTCGTATCCGCGGCCATCGCGCGTGTTCGCCCAGATGGTGCCATGCGGAAACACTTGGAAGAACGTGGTGAGTTCGCTCTTAATAGTCGCCATGTCGGTCTCATACAACGGCACGTAGAGCGTGAAGTAGCCGCCCGGGTTCAGATGCCGCGCGACGGATTCGAAATATTCTTGGGTGTAGAGAGCCGCGGTGCCTTTGGCGAAGACGTCCAGAGGGTCCGACGCGATGATGTCGAATTTTTGGGTGGTGGTCATCAAGAAGTGCCGCGCGTCGTCGAACACGACGTGCGTCTTAGGATTGCGATAGACCTCGTAGTTCTGTTCCGCGAAAAAGCGCGTGGACGTGGGCGGGATCACGGGCTCGATTTCGCAGATAGTTATGCGCTCAATTCCTGGGTAGCGTGTGAAGGTTCCCGCCGACACGCCGGCGCCGAAGCCGATGCCCAAAACCGATTTCGGATTGGGATGCAGCAATCCGGGCAAGTGCCCCACCATGCGTTGCAGCTTCATGTCGAAGGTCAGCGTGGTGGCTTCGATGTGGCCATTGACATCGATTTCGATGGAACCGTCCGGCCAGCGTCCAATGGCCACCGATGAGTTGCGTCCTTCGACGGTGTAAATGATTTCGGAGGCTTGGGCGAAGCGCGGGAGTTGACGGCCATACGCGATGAGTTTGCCGGGGACGGGGTGCACATTCCATGCCAGCCAGCCCGCCGCCGCCAGCGCGGCCCCTATCGCGACGGCTTGTTTCGGCGCACGCACCAGCGGCCACAATACAAAAAGCGCACTGAGCGCGGAGATGGCGAGCAGCAAGCGCTGCGTCTGTTGCGTACCGATCCAGGGCACCAGAAACAGGCTGACCGCCAGGGCTCCGCCGATGGCTCCCAGTGTATTGGCGGCGTAGACCGCGCCGACGATTCTTCCCGAATTTGGTTCGCCATCACCGGACGCCACCGCGGCGCAGGCCAGCGGAAAGCTTGCGCCCCACAGAAGAGTCGGCGGCAGGATGGCCCACATGGCGCGAACGAAATCGAGCTGGAACGTATGCCAGGGCGATTGGTAGCGCATGACGTCGATGGGCCAGAAGGGCAGGGAATCCGTGATCATGTACGCGGTCCACGCGATGCCCGCCGCAACCAAAATTTGCGCCCAACCGAGCGTCACGCGCGGATTCACGTTGCGCTGCGCGAGAGAGCCCAGGCCGCTCCCGATGGCGAGGCCGATCAGGAACACTGCCAGGATAATGGCGAAGGCGTAAACGGTGGTGCCGAAGAGATATCCGATGAGACGCGTCCAAACCACCTGAGCGCCCAGGGCGCAGGCGCCGGAAAGCGCGATGGTGACGTACACGGGCCAGTGGTTGGAGACGGTCGCGGATGGCGCGGCCTTTTCCGTAGCAGGCGTTGAAGGCGCTGGAGTCCTGTGCGCCATAACCAGACTGGCCGCAGCCACCAATAGGTTCAACAACACCGCAGCGTAGGTGGCTACGGAAGTATCGTAAACGCGAAGAAGAAAGAAACCGGCGATCAAGCATCCGACGACCGCGCCGGCGGTATTGGCGGCGTAGAGCAGACCCCACCACGCCACGCCTGCCGGTCCGGCTTCCACCCATCGAACGATGGCGGGCAACGACGCGCCCATCAGAATGGTAGGGATCAACATGCAGGCCGCGGCGAGCAGGCCGCGCAGCAGCATTCCGGGAAGTCCGGTGGCGACGCCGGCGACATAGACACGATTGACCAACGGCAAGGCGGCCAGCACCAGCAGCGCGGACAGCGCGATACCAGCTTCGAGTTTCGCGTAAACGCGCAGAGGATGCTGGCTGGCCCAACGCGAGCGGGGCAGCCACAGGCTACCTATGCACAGCCCACCCATGTAGGTGGCGAGCAGAATCCCCAGCGAGACCGAAGTGGAGCCGATGGCGAGCTGCAGCAGTTGGTACCACACCACTTCGTAAATGAGCGCGGCGCAGCCGCTGCCGGCAAACAGGAGGAGCAATGGGAGCATGTGCGGACCGTTTCACATGATATCAGTGAAGCGGCGCCGCGAATGCACGCCAACACACGGCGAGCGACGCATATTATGTTATTCGTCTTGCTTTCCGTTCTTTCACGCTCACTTTCTAATCTGTTCGGGGCCCCTCGTTGCCACTATCGGAAGGCAACGTCCGGCCCCTGTTTCTCATTTTTCAAGAAAAGGCGGCGCGCGACTCGAATCACCCATTTCCTCCCTTTCGGGAAGCCTTTACGCTGCTCCAACAGTGTCTAGAATTGCGGAAGCTTTCGTGGCCCGGTACTGTGCGAGACCAACACCCGGACTTCTTGACTACAACGTACACCACGATGCTGAGATGAGGAGCGCGTCAAAACGCTAAGTGATTGCAGCGCCCGCGAATGGGGAACGAGCAAGGGCGTGATGCGCTCAGCCGTTCGGAAATGGTCGGGACAGAAACCTACCCGGGCTACCGGCGGCCCACTCTCTTCTCTTCGGAGTTCAGAGCTTGGTGCAGCAGCATTTTGAGATACGTCTGGTAACGCAATCCCTTTTCGGCGGCAAAGGTCCTGGCTCGGGTGAGGTCATCTTGCGCCAGCCGGATTGTTATGGTTGGCGACGCTCCGGCGTGGCCGGTCCGTGCGCGGGCAATTCGCGCCACGGTCCCCTTGCCGAGTTTGCCTGCCGCGCCGGCTTGGCGGAAGCGGTCGGCGATAAGGGTTTGATTTTTCGCCCACCATTCGGCTTCTTGTGTCTCAGACTTGAAGGGTTGCCGTTTCTTGGCCATTGTGGATCACCTCTCTTGTTCCTGGTAGTAAAACTGAATGAGGCGTTTGATCGGCTCAAACGCCGTTACGACGCGCACGCGGTCTTCGCGCCATGCGGTCACCACAAGAAGAACGCGGCCTTGGACTGTCACGCCAAGGCTGAGATAACGCTCCTCCCCTTCGACGATCTCCATTCCAAGGTCCACCGGATCATTGAGGATGACTTGCTCCGCCTCTTCCGGAAGAACGCCGTGACGAGCCACGTGGCCGATATTCGCTTCGTCCCAATCGAATTCGATCTCGGGCCCATTCATGTTCTCACTTTAGTGTACCTTGTTTGTAGGTACACAGTTCCGTCCAGCGGCGGGCTTGGTAGACTGTCAGACAGCTCAGAACGCAGGAAGTCCCCGGCTTCCGCGCTTGGTTTGCCTCAGACGTGACGCACCGCTTCCATGGGATTGACAGTGATCCAGGGCTTTGCTGAGAAATAGGCGACCAGCAGCGCAATCGCCAGCCTCATATGATCCATTCTGCCAGTTCTGTTGCCGCCATCAATGTGCCTTATCAGGCGGGTGCGAAACCGTTGGCCGCAGATGTCTTGGAGACGAAGGGTTGCCGCCAACGGATTCTGTCGGGCTGTTCTATCGGTGGCGACGAGGTCATCGGAATACGATTCGCTCAAGGGCGGGCTTGGTAGACTGGCAGACAGCCATGCGACTTGTTTCCATTCTTCTTGCGTCTCTCATGCTGCTGGGGGGCTGCGTGCGGAAACCCGCACCGAAAGAGCCGTCCAAGGAATACATCATGCGCGGCGAGGTGAAGGCGCTGGACCCCAAAGAGCGGCTGGCCACGGTGGCGCACGAGAAGATCGAAGGCTGGATGGAAGCGATGACGATGGAGTACCCCATCAAGGATCAGAACGAGTTCGCCAAACTGAAGGTGGGCGACAAGATTGAAGCCAAGATCGTTGTGTCCGATCTGGACTATTGGATCGCAGAAGTGAAAGAGGCGCCTGCGACGCCTCCGGCGGCTCCAGGAAATGGCCCAGGGAAGTAAGCCCACCGCCCGCGTGTTTTCCGCGATAGAATGACCGCATGAGAACACGCCTTGCGTGGCTGCCTCTGCTGCTGGCGCTACCGCTGATGGGCGCCGATCCCAAGTGGATCCGAGTGCCTTCGCCGGGATTCGAAATTTACAGCAGCGCGAATGAGGGCGACACGCGCCGGGTGCTGCGATACTTCGAACTTGCAAGCGACTTTTTCGCGAAAGCCACCGGGGCCGTTCCGGCGAAGACCGAGCCGGTTCGCGTGATCGTCTTCGGATCCAAGAAGGAATATTTACCCTACCGTCCGAACGAATTCGCCGTGGCGTTCTACCAGGGCGGCGCCGCGCGCGACTACATTGTGCTGGGCGGAACCACGGACGACGTGTTTCCGATCGCCGTCCACGAATACGCGCACCTGATCGGGCAGAACTCGGGGACCCGCCTTCCGCCATGGCTCAATGAAGGATTGGCGGAACTGTACTCCACCATCAGGCCGTTGGGCGATCAGGTGGTGGTGGGAAGCCTGATCCCTGGACGCATGCAGGCACTGCGGCGCGAGAAGTGGACGCCGCTTTCCGTGATCCTGGCGGCGGACCGCAATTCTCCGTATTACAACGAGAAGAATAAAGCGGGCAGCCTTTACAACGAAGGATGGGCGTTGACGCACATGCTGGCGTTGACGACGGAATATGCAGCCAATTTTACAAAACTGGTTGCCGCGATCGGCAGCGAGCGGCCTTCGCAACAGGCTCTGGAGGAGGCGTACGGGAAACCGTTGGCGCAAATCGAGAGAGATTTACAGGGGTACATCAACGGAGGCTCATTTCAGGGCGCTGTGATTC
>CAMAUG010000086.1 GCA_945861255.1 Candidatus Sulfopaludibacter sp. SbA3 | reverse complement strand
CCCTCTACCAAATCCTACAGGTTCTCAGCGTCACCTTGTTCGAGCAAACGCCCATTCTACGGGCCTTTGACGACACTTACTCCCAGGAAAAATCAGACCTATTTTCTAACCAGTTGAGCCTGCTCGACTTATAGCCGGACACTACTGCACTTACATATAGGGTGTGGTGTCGGATAGGATAGCCGGCAGAGCCAATGTCAGTGTATGAATACTGGTCTATTTTCTGGTAAATAAATACACCGTTTCCGCACACCCCGACTGGCACTGCCGATTCTTTATGCTGGGAGGAAGTGGGGGAGCCGGTAGCATTCCTATTCCGAGCTTCCGGGGGGTGCACACAAACGCAAGGAGGACTAGACGGGGGGTTCGCTACAAGGGAATATTGCCGTGCTTCTTGCGCGGCGTCGTATCCACCTTGGTGGCAAGCATCCGTAGCGCGCGAATCACGCGCGGGCGTGTCTGGCGGGGTTCGATCACATCGTCAATGAAACCGTTTTCGGCCGCCACGAATGGACTAGCGAAGCGCTCGCGAAATTCTTCCACCTTCGCGGATCGCACTGCATCGGGATCTTCCGCCGCCGCGATCTCCCTTCGGTACACGATGTTGGCCGCGCCTTCCGCGCCCATGACAGCGATCTCCGCCGAGGGCCACGCCAGGTTGACATCCGTTCGCAGGTGCTTCGACCCCATCACGCAATACGCGCCGCCGTACGCCTTGCGCGTGATCACGGTAATCTTGGGCACAGTGGCCTCGGCATACGCGTACAACAATTTAGCGCCGTGGCGAATGATCCCGCCGAATTCCTGCGCGGTGCCGGGGAGAAATCCGGGGACGTCCTCGAACGTCAGAATCGGAATGTTGAACGCATCGCAGAAGCGCACGAACCGCGCACCCTTGGTGGAGGAATCGATATCCAGGCAACCGGCCAGATACGCCGGTTGATTCGCCACCACCCCCACCGTTGCGCCATCCATCCGTACGAACCCCACAACGATATTGCGCGCCCAATGCTCGTGCACTTCGAAAAGCTCGCCGTTGTCGGCGACGCGTCGAATCACGTCTTTGATGTCGTAGGGCTGGTTGGACTCAGCGGGGATGATGGAATCAAGCGCAGCGTCTTCGCGCCCGGCCGGATCGTCCGTTACACGCCTCGGCGCACCGTCGCGATTGTTCTGCGGCAAATAGCTCATCAACTCCCGGATCATGCGCAGGCACTCGCCGTCGTCGGCCGCTTCGAAATGCGCCACGCCGCTGGTGGCATTGTGGGTGGCCGCGCCGCCCAGCGCCTCCTTGGTGACATCTTCATGTGTCACGGTCTTGATGACCTCGGGACCCGTCACGAACATGTAGCTGGTCTTGTCCACCATGAAGATGAAATCGGTGAGCGCCGGCGAATACACGGCCCCGCCCGCGCACGGTCCCATCACGGCGGAAATCTGAGGCACTACGCCGCTGGCCAGCGTGTTGCGCAGAAAGATATCGGCATACCCGGCCAGAGACAACACGCCTTCCTGAATGCGCGCGCCTCCGGAGTCGTTCAATCCAATCACCGGAGCGCCGGTCTTCATGGCAAGGTCCATGATTTTCACGATCTTCCTTGCGTTCGCCTCCGAGAGCGACCCGCCGAATACCGTGAAATCCTGCGCGAATACGTAGGTGGGACGGCCGTGAATCAACCCGTAGCCGGTGATGAACCCGTCGCCATCGATCACCTGTTCGTGCATGCCGAAATCGCGGCAATGATGCCGCACCAGTTTGTCCATTTCGTCGAAGGTGCCTTCGTCGAGCAGCAGGTCGATGCGCTCGCGGGCCGAGAGCTTGCCTTCCTGGTGCTGCCGTGCGCGGCGCTCCTCTCCGCCTCCGGCTTCGGCCGCGGCGTGCCTGCGGCGCACTTCTTCCATACGATCCGGCATAAACAACCATTGTAGAGGAAGGGAAACTTGGAACAGGCTGATGCGCCCAGGTTTTCCGCGCTACACTACTCCCTTACATGCGCTGGCTCGATCTGACCGTCATCCTCGTTTATCTGGCGGGCATCACGTGGTTCGGCGTTCACTTCCGCCAGTCGCAGAGAACCCTGCGCGACTACTTCCTGGGCGGCAAGACCGTCCCATGGTGGGCCATCGCGCTCTCGATTGTCTCGGCGGAGACCAGCACGCTGACGGTCATCGGCACCCCCGTGTTGTCATTCCAGGGCGACTTTGGATTCCTGCAGCTGGTTCTGGGCTACCTGCTGGCGCGAGTGGTGATCACGACCCTGTTCATTCCAGCCTATTTCCGAGGTGAAATGTACACGGCGTATGAGCTGATGCGCCGGCGCTTCGGGGAACGCATCCGCAGGCTCACCGCCGCCACGTTCCTGGTGCTCCGCGCACTAGCGGAAGGCGTACGCGTCTTCGCCATTTCTATCGTCATCTCCGTGATTCTGGGAGCGGGCGAAATGACTTCCATCGTCGTGATCCTGTGCTTGACGCTGCTTTACACTTACGAAGGCGGCCTGACGGCCGTGATCTGGACCGATGTCGTTCAGATGATCCTTTACGTGGTGGGCGCTGTAGTCAGTCTGATCATCCTGCTCCAACAGATTCCCGGTGGATGGGCGCATGTGGCCGCGGTCACCCAGCCGCTCGGTAAGCTGCGCGTGTTCGATTTCCGGCTCGCCGAACCCGCGGTGTTCTTTACCCGGACCTACAGCTTTTGGGCCGGGATCATCGGTGGATGCTTCCTGACCACTGCGAGCCACGGCACGGAACAACTCCTGGTCCAGCGCCTGCTGGCGGCCAAGAACCAGCGGCAGAGCCAAACGGCGTTGTTGGCCAGCTGGGTAGTCATCTTCGTGCAATTCAGCCTGTTTCTGATCATTGGAGCCTGCCTGTTTGTGCTGTACCAGGAGCGCGGCTTGCCGGCGCCTGCGGTGGCGGACCGCCTCTACCCGCTCTATGTCTGGCAGAATCTGCCCGCCGGCGTGGCTGGATTGGTGATGGCGGCGATTCTGGCGGCGTCCATGTCGAACTTGAGCGCGGCCCTGAACGCGCTGGCCTCGACAACCGTGCTGGACTTGTGGCGGCCATTAGCGGGAGGTCCGAACGACGATAATGATGACAGTAAGTGGCTCCGCCGTTCGCGTGGGGCCACGGTCGCATGGGGCGTCATCCTGTTCGGTGTCGCTCTGGTGGCGCGCCACTGGGGAAGCGTATTGCAGGCAGGATTGTCGATCGCCTCCATCGTTTATGGGTCGCTGCTGGGAGTATTTCTACTCGGTTTGTTGACAAAACGTGTCGGCGAGGGCGCGGCCATGGCCGGGATGTCGGTCGGCCTGCTACTGATGCTCTACGTGCGGTTCGCCACGCCGATTGCCTTCACCTGGTACGTTTTGATAGGCACCAGCGCGACATTTCTCACGGGAGTGGCGATTTCTTTCGTGGGACGCCGCATGGAGCCGGAGTGAGGCGTACAATAACGCGCAACGCGATCTTCTTGATTTAAGAGGAAAACGTTACCTTTGGTAGATTCTTGTTCGGATATCAGAACAAAACGCTTGAAAGCCCTTATTATTCTGCTAGAATTAAGGAGGCTAACGGGACATCGGCTCTGTTTCTGTTCTGTTTTCAGAACAAGCATCATTGGGCCGCAATGCCCGGCATCGAACGGGAGTTGATAATGGACGTACTCAAGATGTTGGCGGATTTGCGCCAGGAACGTGAGCAGATTGAAGAAGCAATCGTGACTTTGGAGCGTTTAGCCCGAGGCCGCGTGCGCAGGCGCGGCAGACCGCCGGCCTGGATGGCGGCGATCAAGCGGCGGGGCCGTCCACCGGGCAGCAAGAACAAATCCAAAGAGTCCATGGCTGCCTGAGCCAGCGGCCTGCGACAGTAGCGCGGGTCCTGTGTTTGCCGGCCGACGCGGTTGCGGCGGATCGCCCGCCACTGCCGTCTAGTTTTGACTTCTCGAGACACTCCGGGAACGCTCTTTGAGTGGCGTGGTACCGGCAGACGTAGTGCCGTCGAACCAGCCTTTCGTATTGATCGTGGCGTCGGAAGGCGTGGCATCCTGCGTAGTGGAGGTTGCATCCTGCACCGGCGGCTCCCCGCCCACCGACGGCTCTCCGGCAGGTTTTTCCACCTCCGATAATCGTTGCTGCTTCAGGTATTCCTCCAATAATGCCGGTGGCGGCGGCGGGAATTGCAGAGCCGCCAAAAAGCCATCCGAATTCCCGGCCGCGACTGTCCGCGTCGCCTGTCCCTCGGGGAAAACATTATTCGTGGCGGACCCCACGATGTAGGCTGTATTGGTCAGATCAACGTCCACGCCGTAGGCGATCTGGCTGCCGCTGCTCGTGATATACGTCGAATAGATTAGGGAATCGAATGGGTTGGTGGCGGCCGGGTCAAGTACGGCGAAAAACCCGTCTGTTCCTCCCAGCGCCGACACCTGATTCATTGCATCATTCGTCACCCGCAGATCCTCTGACAGCGTGTAGCCCACCAGGTAATACTTGCCGGTGATATCGCGCGCCAAGTCGTATGCAACCTCCGCCGTGCTCCCGCCGAACAACGTCGAATACACCAACCCGTCCAAACCGGCCTTCGCCGGATCGATAATCGTCAGAAAAGCATTGGCAATACCTTTGAGCACCGTTTGATGGGCGTTCTGAGTGATCGGGAAGTCGGGGGATAGCGTGTAACCCGTGATCGCCACGCGTCCGGAAGGTTCCACCACGATCTTCTTGATCTCCTCGTAGTTGCCGCCCCCCAGATAGGTACCGTACAAGATGGTCTTGGCGTCCACATCGAGTTTCAACAGAAAGGCGTCTACATCATCCGCATTATTGGCCTGAAATGCACCGGAAGTCACCGGAATGGTGGGCGAATACGTGACGCCGGCGATATACACTTTCCCTTGCGGGTCCACCGCGATTGCGCGGGCATAGTCGTTTCTACCACCAGTGATGTAGGTGCTGAAAATCAGCGCGTCGGCTCCGGTTTTCAACGGGTCGAATTCCGCCACGAAGATTTCCGCGCCTCCCACCAATGCCGCCTGAATCGGATTCTTGGTCGGCAAGTCGGTGGAAGTTGTGCTCCCGGTGATGTAGGCCTTGCCGTTGAACACTGCGACGCCGCGCGCTTCGTCGTTGCCGGCGCCGCCGAAGAAAGTGAAGTGCACCATACCGGGAACCAGCGATTTCGTCGGATCCAGGACCGCCAGGAAGGCGTCTGTTCCGCCTTTTCCCGTGGTCTGGTAGCCACCCGGCGGATACATGGTAGTGGAAGTGGTGCTGCCGGCGAGATAAATAAATCCGGTGACCGGGTCAACCGCCATGGCACGCACGGTTTCGACGCCGAGTTCCCCGACGTAGCTGGTATACGGCACTCTGGTTGCTTCGTCCGTAGCCCGCGGATTCAGCTTCATCACCCACCCATCCTGTGTCCCAGTATTGCTGGTGGAATAGAAGTTGTCACCCTGCAGCTTGAAGTCGAAGGACTGCGTGTTGCCGGCCAGATAGATGAAGCCGGCGTTGTCGTGGGCGACGGCGATCGCCGTATCAGTGCTTGTGCCGAACAGGTAGCGCGTGTAAACGAACTCGGGATCTATCACCAGGCGCGCGGCGCGATCGTAGTTTGCCACGGCGATGGAGATGGAGCCGTCCGGGTTCATCCGGTAGGCTGCGTCAACCGGCCAGCGGTCTCCCGACGCACCCAACTGATACGCCACGGGGGCGCGCTGCGTCAGAGTCCGCGATCCGACGGAAACGATCAAGTCGCCGGTTTCGTTCAGCCGCACATCGTTCGATCCTTCAAATCGTAACTGGATGCGCGAGGAATCAGCACCCGGTGCAAGCTCAAAATCGTACTCCAGATGTTCGCCGTTGCCGTAGTAGACCAAGTCCACACCCGGATACACGTCGTGCCGCCGCAGCCGGGTGTATGTGGGGACGCGTTCTCTGAAACGGGCCGTTAAATAATCGATGTTACCGGCAGGGCGTCCATCCGGTTGATACGGGGCGGACGTGCTGGCGCCTCCCAGGCGCATGCGAATTGACTGGTCGCCGAGATGCATTATGGCGGACTGCTCCGTGAACAGAAATGCATAGTCGAGTCCACGCGCCATCCACAGAACCGGATCTTTCGCGGTGGTCGCCACCTGCCCGCGATTCGGTTCAAACCGAATGGGCGCGGAGGTGGCCAACTGCCTGGGGGACGCGGCAAACGCGCTCAGAGCTACCCATAAGAAACCAAAGAAACGCATAATTTTTGTTGACGTAACGGAACCAGCCGCAGGGTACGAAGACGGACCACATCGTAAGCCCCTATTTCAACTATCTTACCTCAACGTGAGTGGAATGCGCGCTGGTATCGAATCACAAGGCCAATAAACGAAAGCAGTTGTGGTCCTACGGAAGCCGTCGGAGTTTATTTTGGCCGTCATCGTAGCCGTCATCTTAACCAGCGGCTTCGCGTCGCATCCGGGAATCACGCTCGGCGCGGCGGCGGGTTCGCACTACATCAGAAAGCCGCCCCCCGTTCCCCGCAGCCGGGCAACAGCCTCCAGGGCTAAGAAGCGTTGGGCTTCGTCGGCAACGTTTATTTCCACTGCCTCGGTCGCCTTCTCTCGCTTGCGAATCGCCTCGATCAGATGGTCAATCGCCCTCTCCGCCTGATCAAGACAACTGACTTCCTCGCGCAAAACCGCGATCAAATCATCTAGGGTCACTGTGTTTTAGATCCTCTTAGCCCAGCTTGGCAGCACCATCCGCGATTAGGGTTATCGCCAGGGGCTGCAATCGGAGATCACATTGTTCCGCTGCTCGGTACCTTCGGTTTTCGCTCCCATAAACCAAGACGAGCGCGGTCTTCAATTTTTGGGAACCGCTTGCTAACGCACGTGCAAGCCGGGAGATACTGGACAATTGTTCGACGGTTGGTTTGGGCCACCTGTTTGTTGGCATGTTTCCCTCCTGCAAAGAGGGATGCCCACCTCTCGAGAAATGGCGCTCTTTATGGATAACGAGTTTAGCACTGTTCGAGGAGGGGCGCCGATCACGCCTCTTCCTTATGTACACTCTTAAGCGAGCCGCGTCGTGGCAACAGAAGAGTTCCCGCTTTGCGGCCAGCCGGTCGGTGGTGCCGGATCTCCACTAAGGCACAAGACCCGCTGTTGGATCCAGCAAGTAAGCTGTCGGGCCTACTTCGCGAGATGAACTCCGTCTCTCTCGTTTTCGTTGCAGCGCATTTCGAAGATGTCGGCGTCCGCCAACAACTCATGGGGGACTTTGATGGTAAAGGGCTTGGTGTACGTCTGGGGGTCGTCAAAGGTGATTTCCACGTCCAAGTGTCCGAAGTCGCCGCGGCGGAAGCGCTCAACCACGCGCAGGGCCTCGCTGTGAGTATGACCCGCCAGATCGAAAATAGTCTTGTCGTTGAAGCCCGCGGTTTCCACTACAAAGGTATCGCGCTCCCAGTGCCCCACGGAGTAGCCCAGATAGGCTGGCAAATTGAATTCCTTAGGAAGCGCGCGACCATCGGTGAAAATTTGTCGATGCAAGCCGTCGATCTCATATAGAACCATGGTCAGCCGCGGCGCCTGAACGATCTTAATCGGTTCCGAGAGAAGCCCAGCCAGGGGGATACCGAATGCGCCCGCGCAAACATTCCCGGTGTTGCGGGCGCGCTGGCTAAACTTTGCCGCCGCTTCCGGCCTAAGCGGCGATTCTTCCGGCTTGAAGTCCACGAGAATATTGAAGGCGTACTTGTGTTGCGTGCCGATCTCCATTCCCGGCGGGGCCAGTTCAATCTCGTCGTCCAAGCGGTTGCCGAAAAGCCGCTTCACGTCCGCGACGGAAGTGGTCTCATGCATCCAGACACCGGAGAGATCCGGCTTTCCGCCGGCAGTGCGCGGCGCGGGGGCGGTGAGGTTGGGTCTGCCGTCGCGCGTACGCGGCGTTCCGGGAGTGGGAAAGTTCAACCATTGCGCCTGCGCGCCGGTCGAAAGCAGCGCGAATAAGATGAACACCCTCCGACGTGACATCTCTTGCCCGTATTCGCTCAAGCCGACCTCTTCCTAGCTGGAACCGGCATGCCGGCAATTTTCACATTGACCGAGAAGAGCGTGCTTCTGGTGGTGAAGTATAGGGTTTTCCAATCGTCCCCGCCGAACGCGACATTGGTGGTTGCCGGCTGTCCATGGACGATCCGGCCCAACTTCTTGCCCTTGGAATCCATTACGTACAGGCCGCCCGCGCCACCGCAGTAAACATTGCCAGCCGTGTCCACTTTGACGCCGTCGGGCACGCCCGGCTCCGGGCCGCCCAAATCGGCGAAAACGCGGCTGGTCTCAAGCGCAGCCATGCCGTTGGGCAGCAGATCGTAAGCCCGCAGGTGCCTGCGCCGCGAATCAGCAACATAGAGGACCCGTTCGTCCGGGGAGAAAGCGATGCCGTTGGGGCCAACCATGTCATTGACCACCAGCGACATGGATCCCAGATCGGCCGAGACGCGATAGACGCCGCGGATGGTCACATCCCACTGTTCGGGGGCCGCGGGGCCGCCCAAGTCTGTGAAGTAGATGTTGCCGTCGGACTTTACGACCACGTCGTTCGGCCGCAGCAGCCGCTTGCCCTGGAAGCTATTGGCGATCACGGTGAGGCTGCCGTCAGGTTCGTAGCGGGTGACGCGCCGGGTCAGATGCTCCGCGGAGACGATGCGGCCTTGCAAATCGCGCGTCATGCCGTTGGCTTCGTTGGTCTTCTCCAGCGCCGCGGCGGCGCCCTGCCCCGGAGTGTACTTGATCCTGCGCGCGGCGTTGATATCGTTAAACAGCAGATAGCGTCCTTCGGAGATCCACAACGGGCCTTCGGCGGGACCGATGTCCCCGCCATAGCCGGTGGCAAGTTCGCGAATCGGCTCGGAGGCGGCGATGATATTGGCGAACTCCGGCGCCATCGACTCGATCTTCCTGGCCGTCTGGGCGAAGACAGTGGTGGTGCGTCCGGCGATCGCCAGGCCGCCTGCGGCGCCTGCCAATTTCATCATGTCTCTACGCGAAGGCCTCTGTGAAGTGCGCATATACGCTCCCTGATTCTTACGTCTGAAGATGCTCCAGCCGACGTATTGCCGGGCGGATTTCGTTGCCGCTAGGATCGAGCATAGTCGGAAAAAGGAAAGGTTGCAAACGGAAGGTCGTGAGGCTTCGCGAAGTTTCCGGCAATGCCGGGACCGGCTGGCGCGCGACGGTCTACCACGTCAATGATCCCGCGGCCGGCGGCCACAAGCCCATTAACTGGCGCATGGTAATAATCTGCCCCAGGTGATGCGCGCTGTGTACCGCCGCGTGCAGAATTCCGGAACCAAGCGAATCCTTGGAGAGGACTGGAATCTGAACGTCCGGCGGCAACAGTGGTTCCCCCAACGAGTCCGATTCCCTCACGATTCGCTTGGCCTCCTCGATGGAGGCGAGAAAGCGCGTGCGCACAGCATCCCAGTCTTCGGTGGACACGGCCGGCCAACCGTCGGCGGCGTGCTCGGCAGCCGCGCTGAACCCGGTGACAGCGCACCTATTGAACCATTCCTGCCAATAGCACATGTGGGAAACAATCTCAGCGATCGAATGCGGAAGGCCAAGAGGTTTCGCGAGTGCCTGTTCGGAGGTGAGTCCATCGAGAACAGCAGCGGGTTCAAGAAAGCTGCCGGCGCCGCTGAGGAGGTTGACCAACAGACTTCGGTCGTCGATGTTATAGAGCGTGCTCACTGCCCCAGTTTATCCGAGAAGGATCCCTAACTGCGCCCTGATTGTGAACGCTGACGGGCTGAAAGAAACACGTCGCGGATCGACCGCGGGACAGCTAGCAGGAGACGATGGGCTGAGAAATATGGTGGCCAGGGACGGAATTGAACCGCCGACGCCAGCCTTTTCAGGGCTGCGCTCTACCAACTGAGCTACCTGGCCTAAGAACAATCGAACCGCTGTGACTTGCAGGTTTCATTCATTGTAACATCGCGTTCCCTTTCGGGACAAAGCGCATCGCAGCTCTTATGCACTGCGTGGAATTCCGTCCACACGATTTCTCTCAGGCGTGGCTCCCTGGCCGATACGCACCAGCGGAGGCACGCTATGCATCTGCTCGCGATCACGCTCTTCACGGGAGCCCTGTGGGCGCAAACCGATTTTGTAAGCTCCGAAGATCCGCCGGCCCAACCGGCACTGAGCCCCGCACGCGCTTACCTTCTGAATATCGTTCCCGAGGCAATCGCGCCGGTCGATCCTTGGGAAAAGGCCGTTGCGGACGGAATTGACGCATCGTGCGGGGCGCGCGCGCTGCACAGGTGGTCGCTGATCGCTTTCGTCACCGCCAACGCAGCCGATGCCGCCTCCAGTTGGCAACTGCGGGAAGGCAATCCGCTGCTGGCGGGCCGGGACGGGCGCTTCGGTTTGCAGTCGGTGATGCTCAAGAGCGCTATTTTGGGTGCGTCCCTTCTTGCGCAACGCGCGATCACGCGGCGGTGGCCGGAGTGGCGCAAGCGCATGGCGTGGGTGAACTTCGCTACCGCCGGCGCCCTGGGCGCGATCGCGCATCGCAACGCGGGACTGCGATAGCGAGTCTTCAGGTTACCGTTTCGGAGCTGTAGCGCGCGATCAGGCCCGTCCGTACCGCGCGGCGATGCGTTGCCGTGAACAGCCACACCGCACCGGCCAGATACGCCAGCGCCAGCGCCGCGCCCCAAGCCATCGCCGCACCGCTTCGTAGTTGTCCGGACCCACCCGCGATGATGGCGCGCATCCCTTCAAATACGTACGACGCGGGTACCGCGCGCGCCACTATCCGCATCCATTCCGGCAACGTCGAAAGTGGATAGAACACGCCCGCGAACGGCGATACCAGCGCCGGAATCGGCCAGATCAACCACTCGGCCGCTGGACCAAGGCGCAGCACCACGGCGCTGCCGGCGATGCCGAGCGCGATTCCGAACACGAACAATATGGATAGAAACGGCACAAACGCCAGGCCGAAGCCGAAAAACGATAGTCCAAAAATCGTCGACGCAAGCACCAGCATGGCCAGCAACCCCACCAGGCTGGTCATGATGCAGGAAAGCACCAACCCACTCAGATATTCCACGATGGAAAGCGGCGACGCGAAAATGTTCAGAAAATTGCGCGACCAGACATCTTCGAAGAACGCCATGGTCACGCCCTGCATGACGCGCGTAAAGAAATCCCACAAGAGCACCGCCCCCAACAGCACCGGAACGAAGTTGAAGCCGGACTGCGCCACGGAGTTCAAATACTTGGTGATGAAGCCCCATAGAACGATGTCGATCGCCACCCATGCGAACAGCGGCACAACGCGCGCCGGGCTGCCGCGCAACAGGTAAACGTGCCGAAGCAGAATCGCGAACGTGCGGCGGGGATTCATTTCGCCTCCGTCCATTCCAGCGCCAGAGGTTCCCGCGCCACGGCGATGAAGAGTTCCTCCAGTGTGCTCTTGCCATAGTCGCGCGGCAGAGTCTTGGGATCGCCGTCCAGCAGAATGCGGCCGTGCGAAAGAAACAGAACGCGGTTGCAGACCTCCTCGACCTCATACATGTTGTGCGACGTCCAGAGCACGCCGCATGTGTCGTCGCGGCCCACGAACGCACGGATCTTGGCCCGAATCTCATGCGCCGTGGCTGGATCGAGCGACGCCGTGGGTTCGTCCAGCAGCAGGAGCTTGGGATGATTCAGCAGGGCCTTGGCCAGGCACACGCGGGTTTGCTCTCCAGAGGAAAGCACTCCACACTTGGTGCCGCGGAACGCGGTCAGATCGAATTTCTCCAACAGCTCTTCGATCCTTGGGCCGGGTTTGGCGACGCCATAGAGCATCGCGAAAATCATCAGATTCTGCTGCACCGTCAGGTTCCCCGGCAAGGGAGCATACACCGCGGCAAAGTTCGTGGCCTCTAACGCGCGCGAGCGGGCCTCGGCCAGATTCACGCCGTCGATGTGAATCGTCCCGGCGGCCGGCTCCAGCACGCCCAGGATCATGTTGATGGTGGTGGTCTTCCCCGCCCCGTTCGGCCCCAGCAGGCCGACGATCTCATTACGATCCACCTGGAAGGACACGTCTTCGACAGCGACCGTGGCCCCGTAGTTTTTGCGAAGATGAGCGACTGATAGAACCGTGGACAAAGAGCCCGCCCTCTCTTCCATCATCGCAACCTTGGCGGGATGGGGCGGGGATGGGAGGGTGGGCGACATAGAAGTGGAATCAGGCCGCACGCCGGGACTCCCAGTAATCCTCGAAGCGACCGTTGAGATGACAACATCGCAGGGCGATGATGGCGTTGGCGCCACGGACGGTCCAGAACATGCCGGATTGTTTGAGACGG
>CAMAUG010000085.1 GCA_945861255.1 Candidatus Sulfopaludibacter sp. SbA3 | reverse complement strand
AACTACCTGATTCCCATCGTACTACATGGTGCGGATGGATCGCGCCCCGTTCAATTGCGGTTGGCTTGAATGATGGCCGCTCGTTCAGCGCAGCCAGCTTGCACCGTGGCCGCGGCTCTTACTTCTTCTCAGCCGAAGCGCTGAGCGCTTGCGTGGGTGCGGCATCCAGCGTCTCGGTCCAGGTGACCATCATCTCATCTTCGGTGCGGTCGCCCCACCGGATTGCTTTCGCCGGGTTCGGATTCGCCGGATTGTTCGCGCTGTTGTCGAAATGGAAGGTAACCATCATCCGGCTGCCCTTCTCCATCAGAATCGGATCCTTCAGCCGGTACTGTATTTGCCAATTGAAATCGTAACGCGGCACGGAAAGCAGGATCTCCCGTCTGCCATCCACGTGTACCAATTCGTAGGTGGCGTCCTTGCCGCGCAGGTGCGCGTGAGGCGTGATTGCAAGCAGCAGCTTGTCCTTCTCTATTTCGTAACAGCGCTTCACTTCATGGTTGGACGCCCCGGCCGGGATCAGAAAAAACCTGTTCCGCACGTCTACTCGCTTCAGTGGCCTTTCCGGCACTTTGGAGGCAAAGTAAAGCCCTACGCTGGTCCGGTCAACTTGGGGCTCGCCCAGACTGGCGTAGTGAATCTGAAACCGTACCTTGGCCCCAGCGGGAATGTACTTGGCAATGCTGCCATCCCCGAACACATCGTAAACATCGGGACCCTTACCGGGCAGCATGGTCGCGAAGGATCCCTCTTCGAAGCCGCTCAAATTCGCGATTCCACCATCTCCCGCGCAGGCGTCGTTGACCACCGGGGCGTCGTCTCTCACCCGCGATAATCCATCCTGAACATCGAAATAGGAGCGTCCCGCCGAGAGCGAATCCACCGCTAAGACGGCTGCCGATCCCTCGTCCGCCAGCACGCTGAAGTGCACGTGATGCACCACTTTGCGATTTCCCGGCAATACATGCGCGGCGCGGATCCACTTGCCTTCCTTGAAATTCGTCTGCACAACGAAGTTCTGATATACATCTCTGCCGGGCGGAACCTTGAAATCTTCTCCGATATCGATGACGGAGTCGGGCTTGCCGAGGCGCCAACCCTCGGCGAATTTGGGCTGCGCGGGTAGATCCTTGGGGTCGCCTTCCACGGCGCCGTCAGCCACCCAAGCCTTGATGGTCTCAATCTCCTCGGGCTTTAAACGAGCATCGTTTTGGAAATGTCCATAGCGCGGGTCGGCAAACCAGGGGGGCATTTTTCGCGACACCACGGCCGTCTGAATCGCTTTGGCCCAAGGGCGCGCGGACTTGTAGTCCAGCAACGACATCGGCGCCATCTCGCCGGGGCGATGGCAGCTCACGCAGTTCTTGTAAAGGATGGGAGCTACGTCTTTGGTAAAGCTGGCGCCCGCGAACGCCGCCGACGCTATCGTCAATCCGATTATGAAAACTCGCATAGTCCGACTCCTTCTATCATCCTCGTCCCGCTCCCTGCCGCCACCGTGCCCAGAGTATCATGTCGCGTGCGGTCAGCGCTTCGTAGGCGACTTCGGCTTGATGCCGCTCTTGACGATAAGTTCGGTGAATAAATCGACCGCCTTATCGATGGGGAGGCCGTCGGCAAGGTCGATCGGGGTCCGGCCCTCCGAGTTGAGTTCATCGACGGGCGCGCCCTTCTCCGCCAGGAAGCGGATCACGTCGCAGACGCGCTCCTGCGCTTCTTGTGTGGCGCCATTCGCCGTTCCGATAACCGATGCATGCATGAGGGTGGTACCGTCGTTGGTCGCCGCTTTGACGTCATTGTCGTGCTGGTAGGCGAACTTCACAGCCTCCACCTTGGCGCTGCCGACCGCCGCCATCAGGAATGTGGCGCCATCGGGAGACTTGGCTTTTGGATCGGCTCCGGCTTCGAGCAATGCACGCATCACGTCGATGTGCCCGGCTCTAGCAGCCAAAAATAGAGGGCTTTGACCACCCGCGGGGCCACGAAAACCACCGCCGCTACCGCGGGCCACGGGGGCCGTTAAGGTACCCAGAGCCGCTCCTTTTGCCAGAAGCTTGCGCGCCAATTCCACCTGGCCGGACTGGCTCGCGATATGCAGCGGAGTTCTGCCGGCGCGATCGGCCAGTTTGGGGTCGGCGCCGTTGTCCAGCAGCGCCCCCGCCGCGCCGGTGCTCGCGTAGGAGGCGGCCACGCTCAGAGCGGTACCGCCGCCGCCGGGTAGTGCGACGTTGGCGTCGGCTCCCGCTGCGATCAAGGCCCAGACGGATGCCACATCGTTCTTCATCGCGGCGAACAGCACGGGGGTGTACCCGCTTTTCGAAACTGCTTTGACATCGGCGCCTTTGGCGATCAGCAGTTTCACTACTGCGGAATGGCCCTCGGCGGCGGCCCACATGAGGGCCGTTTGTCCCTTGCGGGATTCCACTGTGTTCACATCCGCGCCGGCGGCGATGAGCTGGGCCGCCGCCTCCACACTGCCCGCGCCCGCTGCAATCATCAGCGCCGTCTCCGCGTTCCAGCGCGCCGCCTTGGCGTCCGCGCCGGCCGCCAGGAGCTTGGTCACCAGTGCGGCATCGCCATTCAGGCAGGCCAGCGTAAGTGGAGTCTCGCCGTACTCGTTGGCCACGTTCACATTCGCTCCAGCGGCCAGAAGCATGTCCGCCGTCGCGCGATCTCCGAAGTGGATGGCCCAAGAGAGGGCGGTGGCGCCGTCCGGTTGCGCCGCATTCACGTCCGTCTTCTCACGTAATAGCGAGGCGACAGCTTTAGGGTCACGCCGCTTGACAGCGTCAACCAACCGGAGATCGGCGGCAGTTAGAGTGGCCGCCAAGGCGGCAACCACCGCCCATCGCGTCAACAATGGCATCGGGCCTCCTTGCTCAAAGGAAAGGTGTTTAGAGGTACGCTAACCGGCCTGTGCTATCACCAAATCCCTGGCACGGCACGCCGGCCTTGTCGAACATATTCAGGAACAGGTTGTTCAACGGCGTTTCCGAGGTATACCGCAGGTGGCGGTTCCCTGGGAAGAGCCGGGTGCCGGCGAACAGCGCGATCGGCAAGTCATGGTGCGTATGGAGGTTAGCATCTCCCAGGCTGCTGCCGTAGCAAATCATCGTGCTGTCCAACAGGCTGCCGTGGCCATCGCTGGTGGTCTTCATCTTCTCCAGGTAATAGGCGAACGTCTTGGCCAGATGCGTATCAATCTTCGCGACCTTGGCCATGGTTTCAGGATCGTTGCGGTGGTGGCTCAGGGAATGATGGCCATCGGGGATGCCGGTAGACGGGTAAGGCCGGTTGCTGCCCGCCCGTCCCAGCATCAGCGTTATCACGCGCGTCATGTCGGTCTGGTAGGCGATGGCCTGCAGGTCGATCATCAGGCGGGCGTGCTCTTCAAACGTATCGGGGGCGCCGCTCGGACGCACCAATTCCGGCAGCTTCAGTTCGGCGGTCTGCTGCTCGGCTTTCTGAATGCGCCGCTCGATGTCGCGGATGGCTTCCAGATACTCTGTGAGCTTATGACGGTCGCGCGGTCCGAGGTTGGTCTGCAACCGGTCGATGCTGCCGGCGACATAATCAAGGATGCTGCGCTGCTTCTTAAGTCCGGCCTGCCGGGCCGCTGGATCGCTGCTGTCGCCTTCGCCGAACAGCCGGTCGAAGATCACGCGCGGATTCACTTCCATGGGCAGAGGCAGCGTGGGAGTCTTCCAGGAAACCGTATTCGTATAGGCGCAACTGTAGTTCTGATCGCATGCGCCGGCCAGGCCGGGGGCCTCCAGCGCGATTTCGAGCGACGCGAACTGGGTCTGCTTTCCCAGCTCCTTCGCCGCCAACTGATCGGCTGAGACGCCGCAGCCTATATTCGTCTCCGAGCGCTTCGGGTGAACCCCCGTCAGCCACGTGGCGCCTTCGCGCGCGTGATCGCCGGGCCCGTCGCCCAACGCGCGGCCCTGCACCTGGGCCAGTCCGGTGAGGACGGTCATGTTTTCGCGGAAAGGCTCCAGCGGCTTCATGATCTGGTTGAACGCGAAGTCGGCTCCTTCGGCGGCGGGCGTCCAACGGTCCATGATCATGCCGACCGGATGGTAGACAAACGCCATACGGATGGGCGAGGAGGCAGCGGCGGTCAGCGCCGGGGTCATGGAGTCCAAAACCGGCAGCGCCATCGCAACGCCGACGCCGCGCATGAACGTCCTGCGGTCCAGAGCTTTCTTCGTGATGATCATTTGTCTCCAGCCCTCCTCATCTGAAATGGCACGCTCTCTACAACTCCAATCACAAACGCGGACATCCGGAAATCGTCGCGAGCCGCTCCCCGCGCGATCGCGCGCACCACCGGCTTGTCGTACGGCTCAAGTTCCCGGCCCAGCGCGTAAGTGAGCAGCTTCTGCGTCACAGTCTGAACAAAGTCGTCCTTATACCTTGACAATAGCAGTTTTTTCAGGCCCCCTGGGCCTTCGAACTGGCTCCCGTTCGGCAGCTTTCCGTTAGCGTCAATGGTGACTCCGCTATCCTCCGTGCGCCACTCTCCGATGGCGTTGAAATTCTCCATCGCGAACCCCATTGGATCCAACCGGGAATGGCAGGAGGCGCAAACTGCGTTGGCGCGATGCGTCTCCATGGCTTCGCGCAAACTGAGCTTCCGCCCGTCCGTGGCCTGGGGCTTCAGTTCGGGAACGTTGGGGGGCGGCGGAGGCGGCGGCGTGCTCAGCAGGTTTTCAAGGATCCACTTGCCCCGCAGCACCACGGAAGTGCGGTTGGGATACGAACTGACCGTGAGCACACTTCCCTGCCCCAGCAGCCCTCCGCGATGGGAATCGGGTGGCAGCATCACCTTCCGGAAATGCGAGCCATAGACGTTGGGAATTTTGTAATGCTCGGCCAGCCGCTGATTCAGGAACGTGTAGTCGGAGTCGAGCAATTCCAGCACGCTGCGATTCTCGCGGAAGATACCGGCCACGTAAAGCTCCGTCTCCCGTTGAAAGGTCGCGCGCAGGTTCTCGTCGAAGTTCGAAAAAATGTCCGCATCGGGCTTGTGTCCGGCGAGCGTTCTCAGAAAGAGCCATTGCCCGCCAAAATTTGAGCTCAGCGCATCCGCACGGGGATCGTCCAGCATGCGCTGCGTTTGCGCACGGAGAACCGCTGGATCCTTCAGCTTCCCCAGGGCCGCGAGTTTCAGCAGCTCATCGTCCGGAATGCTGCTCCACAGGAAGAAAGACAGGCGCGAAGCCAGCTCGTAGTCGTTCAGCTTGTAGACGCTGCCGGGAGCCGCTGCTTTCGGATCACGCTCCACCCGGTACAGAAAATCCGGCGAGACAAGCAGCGCCTGTAAACCGTTTTGAATCCCTGCATCAAAATCGCCTTGGGCCCTGCCATCGCGATAGAAAGCAAGCAGCGGTTTGAGATCAAATTCGTTCACCGGACGGCGGAACGCGCGACGCGCCAGATTGGTGAAGACGGTTCGCGCGCAGGCCTCGTCACTATTGGTGGTGCTGGCGCCATTGGTGGTGCTGGCGCCGCTGCTGGTGCTGGCACCGCCGCGGGGGCTGGCGCCCGGGGTGGGATTCGCCGGATGGCACACAAAGATTTTCGCGCGGCTCGGCGCGTCTCCCCGGCCAGTGATGTTGAACGGTCCGGTGACGGTCACCGTGGCGATCTCCGGCGCGGCGCTCCGCTGGGGCACCTGTATGCGCTGGAGCCGGGCGCCATCCAGCCGCAGGTCCAATTCGGCCGTTAACCCGGGCGGCCCAAGCGCGCCGCGGCGAACGGCCACCGGCGCCGGAGCCTCCACCCGTGCCGATTCCCGCAAGAATGTGGCGACCACACTGTGCAGGCCGGCCTTGACTGGCACGCGGTATTGATAGGGAGGTAGAATGGGCGCATCCCCGCCTAAAATCGGCAAAGTGATCTTGATGTCGTATTCCGCATCGACCGGGAAATAGTGTTGAAAGGCAACTCCGCCCCGCGCGTTCAGCGGCAGGTCTTCCGCGTCCGGCTCTCTTCGCTGGCCCCGCCCGCTGTTTCCGTACTCGTCTGCAACGGGCTTCATCTTCAAATCGCCCACCGCGAGGCGGCTGATCATACGCGCCGAGGACATGTAACGTTCGAGCAACGCCGGAGACATTGACAGCAGATCCGCCATGTTGTCGAAGCCGCTGCCCGACTCATCCACGGGAAACATGTTGCCGGCGCGGATGTCGAGTCCGAGCAGATCGCGCACCGCGTTGCTGTACTCGGCGCGGTTCAAGCGGTGAGGCATGGTGGCGCCGGGATTGGGCTTCTCCACCGCCGCCCGATCCAGAGCCGTCTCCAAGGTCTTGGTAAAAGCGGTCGCCGTGTCGCTATCCGGACGGGGAAGTCCGGGGGGCGGCATCTGACCGCCGCCGAACTGGCGCAGGACGCGTTCCCAAATACCGGCGTTCTCGGCAACTTTCGTTGTGTCCAAACCTTCCAGCACCAGACCGGCTGTCTTGAGCCGCTGGTTGTGGCAGCCAATACAATACTTGTCCACAAGCGCGCGTCGGCTGGCGGCGGCATCGGTGGCGGCTGCCGTGACGGCAGTGGTTTGCCGCTGACCGCTCGCGACTGCCGCCATGAGCAAGGCAATCAGCGCTATCGTAAATACACTCCGGACACTGCGGGAAATGGCCATCTCTCCGCCTCTCTGCTAGTTGAAGTTTTGCACAATCGGAGTGCGGCGGGCAAGGTTCACCCGCGCGCAGTTGTAGTTATTTGCCGGTGGGCACTTTGCGCCGCAGCTCGTCGGAGAAGTTCAGCAGAAACGTCAGGTGCGTGGGCGGTTTCTCGGCGTTGGCATCGTCGGCGACCATCGCCGGCAGTGTGGCGCCGGCGGCCTCAGAGATCTGTGTGATAGTGGGCGTTTCTGGTGCTGGCTGCGTCGCTTGAGTTGCGGGAAGGTCCTAGCTTTCCTGCGCCGGTGAGGTGATCCTGAAATGGCGAATGTGAATTCCACCTTAGCCCAGCGCACCGCAGGCAATCTGCGCCGTCGCCAACGTCCCGAAAACATCCCGGCCACGCCGACGCGCGCCGCGAAAAACATCTGGAGGTCATGACCATGCCTACCAACAAACCAATTGTTCCCACTCGGGCAAGTGTTGGGCCGTTCGACGCTCGGCTTCGGCCATGCGCTGGGCCAGAAGTGGGTTTACGATCAGCAATACGGGCTGCCGCTGGCCAAGCGATTTCACTACAACAAGCCGCCCACCATCTTGGATGTGCCGTCCGTGATGCAGTGGGAGGCGGTGGGCATTCCTGATCCGGAAACACCGGCAGGTGCGCGCGGCATCGGCGAGCCGCCAGTCGGGGCGGGGTGCGCCTCGGTGTTGAACGCCCTTTCCGACGCGCTGGGAGATGAGATCTTCCGGCGTGCGCCAGTGACCGCCGATGTGATTCTGGAAGCGATTGAGGCGGGCCGTCCGATGTACGACCCCCTGACGGCCCACATTTAGCGGAGCCGGAAAGCGGGTTTGGATCCGGCGGCGCTCCGCACCCGCGCCTGCAAAGCGTAGGCCGCGGCGGCCGCCGGAGCTGTCGATGTCTATGTTTACGCTACGCCGGCACAGAAACAGCCTCGCGCTGGCGCAGCCCGCTTAACGCCAGACCGTACCGGCCGTGTACACCGGTTTTCTCGAAAATGTGCTTGAGGTGAATCTTCACCGTGCCCGGCCGGATTCCCAGCTCGTGCGCGATTTCCTTGTTCTTGAAGCCCTGCTCGACCAACTCCAACACTTGTTGTTCGCGCGCGGTGAGCTCGCTGCGAGGGTAGCGTTCGGACCGGTTGGAGTCGCGAAACACCGAATCTTCCATCCAACTGCGTCCCGCCGCCACCGTTCGAAGACACGCCAGGATCGTGCCGACGGCTGCGGTCTTTCGCAAGATTCCACGGGCACCGGCTTGCAGGAAGCGGAGCGCCTCGGCTTCCGTGATCGACCCACCCCAGACGACGATGCCGGTGATGTCCAAGGGATTGCCGGACTGAGATTCCGTGCCGCCGGCGCGTAAATTGCCGAGCCAATCCAGAACCGCCTGAATGCCGAATGCCTTGTCGATCACCATCACGGCGGGTACGGATTGCAACAATACCTCCTTAGCCTGTGCCAGCGAATCCGCGGCGGGCCCAAAGCGCAAGTCCGCGCTGCTATTCAGCAGTGTTCGGATTCCCTCGGCCGTCACCGGCTGAGTGTCGCAGATACTGACGTTCCGGACCGGAGCCGGAGACCGCTCGCCAGAGGGCACGACGGCCGTTGCTGAGTGATGGACGGGGGTGTGGGAAACTGATTCGGTCATGGTGGCGGTAAACATTAGATCCTTCGTATTCCTCTCATGCGTGGGGGCCTATATCGCGAGTAGAATGATTCCTCTATCTCATTGGAGGTACTACCCTTGTAACCAATACCGCCATATTCCTAATCGCTCGGTCATACCACTTTCGTCAATTAGTGGGTAAACGCCGCCAGTCCTCTCATGCTATGATCGGGTCTAGTCGATTTACTGCTTTGAAACGCATCCCAATCCGGTCCTGTTCCCATGGAAAATCGTGAGGTGGCCGCCGTCAGGCGGGTTGTAATTGTCAGCCCGGACGCGCAGGTGATCGGGGAACTGGAGCCGCTGCTTGAGCGGCAGACCAGCGGCCCCAAACCGGCACGGGTGCAAAGTTATCCCTCCCCGCGCGACCTTCGTCAAATTGTTAGCGACGGCTCGCCGCATACCATCTTCTTGGACGCCTCCAGCGATCGCGACCAAGCCGCCCATCTATTGGAACAACTGGTGCGGCTGGGCCAGCATGTGCAGATCATCGCCCTGCTCGGCGGAAACGACCCGGACCTGATCTTGCGATGTTTGCGCATGGGAGCGGTGGATTTCCTGATTCGGCCATTCACGGCCGATCAGATAGAAGCCGCCGCCGGGAAGCTGTCCCGCGTTCCGGCCAGCACAGAAGGCCCCGGCAAAGAACCTTCCAAGATTTTCGTGGTGATGCCCGCCAAGGGCGCGTGCGGCGCCACCACCATCGCTTCCAACCTTGCATACCAATGGAAGCGCCTGGGAGCCAAGCGGATCCTTCTGGCGGATCTGGATCCATTGACCGGCAATCTTTCTTTTCTACTGAAGATCAAGTCGATCTACAGTTTCATGGACACCCTGCACCGCTCCCATGAGCTGGATCAGGATCTGTGGGGATCGATGGTGACCCATGTCAACGGCGTCGACGTTCTTCTGGCGCCGGAACTGATCACCGAGGGTGCCGGCGATCTGCTGGATCCTTCTCCGATTCTGGATTACGCGCGGCACCTTTATGACGTGGTGATCGTGGATGCCGGCAGTGTCTACGGCGAGTGGAACCTGAATCTCGCGCGTCTTGCCGGAGAACTCCTGCTGGTGACTACCAGCGAACTACCGGCCTTGCAGGCGGCACAACGCGCGATGTCCTATCTAGACAACAACCGCGTGGGACGCTGGAAGATACGCCTGATCGTCAACCGCTATCAAAAGGACGTCGGCCTGAGCCGTGAAGTGATCGGCACGGCGCTTCATGCCGATGTATTTGAAACTCTGCCCGACGATTACGAAGCGGTGCAAAAGGCACTGCTCGATGGCAGGCCTATTCCATCCAACACCGTCTTGGGGAAAGCCATGGTGCAGTTCGCCAACCGGTTTGGAAGCGCTCAGGAAACCGTCAAGAAGAGTTCTTCGCTAAGCGGACTGCTGGGGCTGTTCTCGAAAACGTCCAAGTAGCGGATGGGCCCCCGCGAACGCATCCCGAAGGTGGCGGAAGGGCTCCGCGAAATACCCGGAGTGAAGCTCACGCACCGGGCGCCGCTCCGCCAGTACACGCGTTTTGGCATAGGCGGCGAGGCGCGCATGCTGGTGGATGCCTTCACTGAAACGGGCCTGGCCGCCGCCGTGGACGCGCTCAACGCCGGCAGCGAACGCTTCACCGTCATCGGCGGTGGAACCAACCTGGTGGCAAGCGACGAAGGCTTTCCTGGCGCGGTACTGCGTTACATGGGCCAAACCATTCGCGTCGACGGCACAATGGTCCACGCCGGTGCCGGCGCCGTGCTCCAGGAATTGACGGACTTGACCATCGCCCACGGCCTGCGGGGTCTGGAAACCATGACAGGAATCCCGGGCTGGGTGGGCGGAGCGATCTATGGAAACGCAGGCGCTTATGGCCATTCGATCCATGAGCGCGTCGAGAGCGTACGCTACTTCGACGGCTCCTCGATTCATGAGATGGGCAACGCGGCGTGCGAATTCCATTACCGCGAGAGCATTTTCAAGCGGCGCAAGAACTGGATCGTGCTGTCCGTCACGCTGCGCATGGACCTGGCCGATGCCCAGGAGTTGAGCGCCACCGCCGCCGGGATTCTGACAATTCGCAACGAAAAATACCCGCCCACCATGCGCTGCGCAGGCAGCATCTTCAAGAATCTGATGTATGACCAGCTCCCGGGCGCGGTGCGCGCGGAGCTTCCCGAGCGCGTCATCCGCGAAGGCAAGGTTCCTTCGGCCTACTTCCTGGAGCAAGTGGGCGCGAAAGGAACGATCCTGGGCGGCGTGCGCGTGGCTGCGTACCATGCCAATCTCATCTACAACGAAGGCGGCGGCACGGCCGCCCAGGTTCGCGCGTTGGCCGCGGAACTCAGGCACCGCGTGCGCGAGCGATTCGGGATCGAACTCGAAGAAGAAGTGCAGTTCATCTGACAACTGCGCGGCCCCTGATAGACAAGCGCCTCAAGAGAGACGCGGGTTTTGACATGAGACTGCCCGGCAAATCCGCGGTCACATGCCATCAACGGCAGCGCGCGCGCCGGTACGGCGCAGGTCATACGCTCAGCGCCGGTAGCGGCTGGCATTATAGACCCGAGCCTCGCGCGCGGCGTCGGAATCCGGCGCGTAGGTCACGGTTTGCCGGTACGCGGCGAGCGCCTGAGGGCGCATTCGCTTCAGGTCGTACGTCTGGCCCAGCCGCAGCCACGCGTACGAGCCCGTGTTCAGGTCCAGCGTGTCTGCCTGCGCCGTAACGGCGCGCAGGTCTTCCAAAGCCTGATCCAGATCGCCATACCAGAACAGCAAATTGCCGCGCGCGTAGCGCATCTTTCCTTCGGGGAGCCGTCCGTATCCAGGCGCGCCCGCACGACGCAACCGCTCCAGATCGGCGATCACGGCCAGGGCCTTGTCCTTCTCGCCGGCCTCCCCATACATCTGTACCAGTTCCAGCCGCAGCAAGTAACTGCGCGGATACCGTTCGATCAGTTCCAATATGTACGGTTCGGTTTCCTTGGTCCTCCGCTCGCGGCGCAGAATGACGCACAAGAGCACGGCTGCGTCGGCCCTGTTGATATTTCCTTTCTCCGCCACCAGCCGGAGGGTTTGAATCCCGCGCTCGCGGTCGCCGCGGTAGCCCGCGATGAAGCCCAGCATCTTCCATGTGAACGGAAGGCCGCCGACGACGTAGTCATAGACGCCTTGCACTAGCCGCGCGTCGGTGAAGCTGGGGTCGATTTCCGTGGCGCGGTTATGGGCGCGGCGCGCGGCGGTGGCGTCGCGCAGGGAATCGAGCCAGGCTTTGCGGACCAGAAAATTGTAGTTGGAGCGCAAGCCGTGGCTAACGCCCAATGAATACAGCGCGCCGGTGTCATTCGGATCGCTTTGCAGTCGGGTCCGAGCGAGTTCCATCGCACGCTGGATGAAATCGAAAAATTCCTTCTCGTCTTCCGCGCCGACCTTCATTTCTGGACGCCGCAGAAACGGATTGTTCCCGGTGACCAGCTGGCTTTCGAGCGCCCCCGTACGGAACATTTCGCGATACAGAATGGTCTGTGCCACATGATTGCGCGCGTCGGCCGATGTGGGATTCGCCGCCACCTCCGCGCGGAATGCCGCCAGTGCCTCCTCGTATTCCAGGTTGTAAAAATGATCGAAGCCCGCGGCAGCGACGATCTGCCCCGCCAACGCCGGAGCAGCTAAAACCGCAATCGCCGCCGCCAGCGCGACTCGCCAACAAGCAAGGGAGGGTGAACACCCAGGTTCGCGCCGGACCTCGCGGCCCCGGAGGACTGGCCCAGCGCTGCACCCTTTGTTCATTCGCCTATCCGCTCCAGCGCCCAGCGCGCGTGTTCCGCCACCAGCGCGTTGGGGTGCCGCGCCAGCTGTTCGAGCGGCGCACGATACCGCTCACCACCGTTCGCTCCCATGGCCACCGCCACGTTCCGCAAGAATCCTTCGTATTTTGGACGCATCACGGGAGTGCCGCGATACCGTTCACGAAACTCCCCTTCAGTGAGATTCGCCAACGCCTCCAGCGGCGGGGACGTCTCGAATAATGACGCGAACTCCGCCGTTTCCGGCGCACGCGAATTCCACGGGCACACCTCCTGGCAGATAT
>CAMAUG010000084.1 GCA_945861255.1 Candidatus Sulfopaludibacter sp. SbA3 | reverse complement strand
TGTGCTGGCTCCCTTTACCCCCCTGTAAGTATCCCTACGTCTGCTCACGGCGAAATTGCCAGCCGAACACTGGTCCGCTGTCCGGCGGCCCTTGCCACCCGCCTCGCTTGGCGACAAGCCCGTACTGTGAGAAATGCGGGTTAGCCGTCTTGCGACTGACAAGTAGTGCGGCTAAGTAGCGCTGTTAACCAGCAAAAATGCCGTCCTGCACGTTACCCGCGGTATCCGTCAGGCGGAAGTCGCGGCCGGAGTACCGGTGCGTGAGCTTGAGATGATCCAGTCCCATCAGCGCCAGGACGGTCGCGTGGAAATCGTGGATATGCATGCGATTTTCCACCGCGTGATAACCGAAATCGTCGGTTGCGCCATAGGCGAAGCCGGGTTTAGTGCCGCCGCCTGCCATCAAAAGGGAGTAGCCGTAGGGGTTGTGGTCGCGGCCGTCGCCGCCCTCGGAAACCGGCGTGCGGCCGAACTCGCCCGCCCAGATGACCAGCGTGTCTTTGAGAAGGCCGCGCGCCTTGAGGTCCTTCAGGAGACCCGCGATCGGCTTGTCCACCTCGGCCGCATTTTCGTTGTGCTTATTGAACAGATCGGAGTGCTGGTCCCACTTATAGCTGTGCGTGCACTGGATGAAACGGACATCCGCCTCGGCAAGACGGCGGGCGAGCAGGCATTGCCAGCCAAAATCGGCGGTCTTGGGATCGTCCAGGCCGTAGAGCTTCTTGGTGGCCTCCGATTCGAGGGATACATCGAACACCTTGGAGGCCTCGGCCTGCATCCGGAAACCCATCTCAAAGGACTGGATGCGCGTCTCCAGTTCGTCGTCGAGCTTCCACAATTCCTGATGCTTGCGATTGATGGCCTGGATCATGTCCAGCTCATAGCGTTGCTGCTCGCGCGTGAATCCCTGGTTCAACAGGTATTCGATCGGCTCCTTCTGGATCTCATTCACCTGCATGCCCGCGTTGCCGATGGCGGTGCCCTGTACCGAGCCCGGCAGGAATCCCGACGCCCAGTTCTTGGCGCCGCCATGCGAGAGAGCCGGCTTAATAGTGATGTAGCCGGGCAAGTTGCGATTTTCCGAGCCAAGGCCATACAGCACCCATGAGCCCATGCTGGGTCGGGTGAAAGTGAATGTGCCGGTGAAGGTCTGCAGCAGCGCGGCGCCGTGGTCCACGCCTTCGCCGACCATGGAGCGGATCACGCAAAGGTCATCGGCGCACTCCCGGATATTCGGCAGCAGGTCGCTGATGGGAAGGCCGCTCTGACCGGCGTTCTTGAACTTCCAGGGAGATTTCATCAAGCCGCCGGTTTTACCCGCGGCGAAGGTAAGCGGCTGCTTGATGGGTAGCGGCTTGCCGTCGTTGGCGTCAAGGTAGGGCTTGGGGTCGAACGTATCAATCGAAGAGGGTCCGCCGTGCATGAAGAGGAAGATCACTCGCTTGGCCCGGGCCGGGAACATGGGCGGCTTGGGAACCAGCGGGTCAACCGGAGCAGCGGCCAACGCCGCCTCCGCCAGGAGTGATTGCAGTCCCATGTAGCCGAAGCCGCAGCCGGCGGCGCGGAGCATGGCGCGCCGGGAAAGTTCGGAATTCTTAGGAGCCTTGGTGATAAGCGATCGGATGTCCATTCTTCCCTCCCCTAGTACACGAACATGAATTCGTTCGAAGCCATCAGGGCGTGGGTAAGACTGGTCCACGCCTTCCCTTCATCGATCTGATTCCATTTCCGGCGTAGGCCTTGCACGTACGAAAGCCCTTTGTCGATCTCGCTTCCGTCGGGCCGTCGGCCAAGCACGCGCAGGTATATTTCCTCTGCGCGCCGGCTGTCGAGCTTTTCCTGTTTCAAGACGGTGTCTGTCAGCGACTTCGCTTCCCGGATCACCAGCGGACTGTTCATAGCGAAGAGCGCCTGCGTTGCCACCGTGGTGGAGCTACGCTTCCCCTCCGGCGACGTGGCATCGCCGAAATCGAACAGCGTATATAGGGTAGGCAGGTTGGAGCGGCGCAGAGGCAGGTAGATACTGCGGCGATTCGTTTTTTCGGGATTCATGCTGATGCGACTGGTGCTGGTTTCGCCATCGGTGCCGACCGCAGGGTCGAGCGTGCCGCCCATTGTCAGATCCAGGTCGCCGCCCAGCGCAAGATAGGCGTCACGGATCTCTTCAATGCTCAGACGCTGCCGCGGATAGTGGGAGATCAGCCGATTCTCAGGGTCCTTCAATTTCGTTTCTTCATCGAAGGCCGCGCTCATCTGGTAAGTTTTCGAGAGCATGACCATCCGGTTCATCTTCTTGATGGACCAACCGCTCTCGATGAACGCCTTTGCCAGATAATCGAGCAGTTCCGGGTTGGAGGGCCGCTCGCCCAGACGCCCGTAGTTCTCCGGAGTGCGGACGATACCATCGCCGAAGTGTCCCTGCCAGATGCGATTCGCCATGACGCGCGGCGGCAACGGATTGCGGGGATCCACGATCCAATCGGCGAGTTCGAGCCGTCCGCTCTTCGTCTTCACTTCCGGGGCGGGCGCGCTGAGCCGCAGGATGGAAGGCACGGTGTGTTCCACGGAGTCGCCCAGGTTGTGATAATCGCCGCGGACGAAGATCTTTTGATCCATGGTTTCGCCCTCTTTTACGGCGTCGGCCATGGGCACTTCCTTCGTCGGCAACGTCTTTTCCATTTCCGCTGCCTGTGCAAGCAGCATCCGCGCGTTCTTCAGCTCTTCAGGTGAAAGAGCCGCAAGTTGCTCTTCGCGGGTCCGGTGCAGAGGACCGGCATTCTGCCAGACGGCGACAAAGAAAGGATCTTTCTCCGCGCTCATCGTAGGATGCGGTCCGGCGATCTTACCGGCATTGGGGAAATTTCTTTGGGCCTGCTTCCACCAGCTCAAGTCCTGTTCATACTGGTAGGCGCTGCGGCGGAACTCTTCCTGATACTGGGCAGCGATGTCCGCGCGGTTCCCGCCGGTAGCTGCGTGCCACTTGGCGAGTTCGGGACGTTTCTTGTCCTTCAGGTATTCCACCCAGCGGGCGAGTTGTTTCTCGTCGAGTTTTACATCGGCGGCCACCGCGGCAAGCGCTTCGCCTCCGGCGTAAACGCGATGGGCAGCCTGCATGGATGCGGCGATCTGTTTCTCGCCCTGATCGCGATGCTTCTTCGCGTCCTTGTCGAAGTCGATGATGCCCGCCACCTTCTTCTCCAGGTCGCCGTACTCGGTCCACGCTTTCTTGAAGGCTTCGAATTCACCTGGCGCAGCCAGTGGAGTCTGGACGGATTCACCTGTCTCGCCACCGGCGAAGCTGAGTGTGGAAGAAAAAATGGCGGCCAGCTGATAGTAGTCCCTGGTGGCGATGGGGTCGAACTTGTGATCGTGGCAGCGGGCGCAGTTCACCGTCAGGCCCATGAAGGTCTTGGCGGTCACTTCGATCTGATCGTCGACAACGTCGTAGCGTTTTAGGGGAAGATCTTTCTGCGCCAGCGCCTTCTTGCCCAGCGCGAGAAAGCCGGTGGCAATGATGCCGCGATATCCAACGCCGGAGTTCGGATCGGCGGCCAGGATGTCGCCCGCGAGTTGTTCGCGCACGAACTGGCTGTACGGCATGTCGTCATTGAATGCCTGCACCACATAATCGCGATAGCGCCATGCATGCGGGTAGCGGTGGTCTTCGTCGCTGCCTGTGGAATCGGCGTAGCGCATAACGTCCAGCCAGTGGCGTCCCCAACGCTCTCCGTAGCGCGGTGAAGCCAGCAGGCGGTCGACCACTTTCTCAAAGGCGTTGGGCGATTTGTCGGCCAGGAATTCTTCCAGCTCTTTCCTGGTGGGAGGAAGGCCGCTCAGATCGAAAGTAGCACGGCGGATCAGCGTGGCCTTATCGGCCTGCGGCGCGGGTTTGAGACCATTCTTCTCCAGGTTGGCGAGGATGAACTGGTCTATTGGACCGGCGGCCCAATCCGCTTGTTTGGGGATGGGCGGAGCCGCCTGAGAAAGGGGCTTGAACGACCAGAAGTTCTTGTCGGCGTCCGTGATCACTCCGCGTAGCGCGACGGGGCGGACGCCCGTTCCCGCCAACGAATTGCCGGCCGATGGAGTGGCGGCGGGTGTCGGCGCGCCGGCGGCCACCCACTCCCGAACAGCCGCAATGGTTTCCACGGGCAGCTTGCCTTGCGGCGGCATCTTGATCTGGTGCTCATAGCTGAGCGCCCGCACCAGGGGGCTGCCTTCCGGCTCGGACGGCTTGCCGAAGATTCCCATGGAAGCGGCTTCCTTGATGGCCTCCGGGGAACTGAAATCCAGGCCACCGCTCTTCAGCTTCGCGTTGTGGCAGCCTTGGCACTTGGTGGCGAACAGCGGGCGGGCGTTCTTCTCGAAAAGCTCGATTTGGGCCGGCGTTTGCGCCTGACCCATGGCCAGACTGAACACGATCGAGAAAAATACTACGGCACTACGTCGCAAGGGCCTTCGTGATGGCATGAACCTCTCCACGGCGGAAACGTTGGCTGGATGGTATTTTATCACGCCTATGGATTAGGATACCGAGCCGCGACCGTGAGGGAGCGGTGCTTGCAGTAACGCGTGTCACCGCTCCCTCACGCTCGCGGCCCGGTACCGGGGTATTTCTGTTCTCGCTTCTATGTCACGCACCCTTGGCGGGGAACAAGCCGCGGCCGCGGCAGACATTAAGCCGGTGATTTGTCTTTCGCGTAACATAGCGGCGCCAGCCTGCACTCGGCGCACTTGGGATTGCGCGCCACGCACGGGCCGCGGCCGTGATGGATGATCTGGTGCGAAAAGCGAATCCAACGGTCTTTCGGAACGATCGTCATCAAGTCTTTTTCGATCTTGACGGGATCGGTTTCCTTCGTCAGATCCAGGCGCTTTGAGATCCGCTGGACGTGCGTGTCCACGACTACTCCGGAGGCGATGCCGAAAGCCGTTCCCAAGACGACATTGGCGGTCTTGCGGGCCGCGCCCGGGACGGTCAGCAGTTTGCCGATTTCACGCGGAACTTCGCCGCCGAAATCGTCGAGGATCTTGCGGGCCGCTCCGATCAAGGACTTGGCCTTATTGTTGAAGAAGCCAGTGGAGCGGACATCCTGCGCCATCTCGGCCTGGCTGGCGTTCGCGAAATCAGTGATGGTGGGGTACTTGCGGAACAGGCCGGGCGTAACCAGGTTGACACGCTTGTCGGTGCATTGAGCGGAAAGAATGGTGGCGGCCAGCAATTCCCACGGGCTCGCGTGATTGAGCGCACAGGTCACGTTCGGGTACATCTCATCCAGGACTTTGAGAATTTCCCGCACGCGGGCCGCGCGCCCGGCGGCGTTCTTCGGCTTGGGCACTGATCGTTTGGCGGGGAGGGGACGATCAGTCAAAATCAATGTCCCGTATGGGCGGCGGCGCATCCGGGTCTTCCTTGGCGAGCCGCAGCATTTCATCGAATTTCTTGCTGAGCACATCCTGGTGCGATTTGTGGCTTGCCACGGACTTGCGGAATGCTTCCTCGCGGCGGCCGGCTTCGCCCTTGAACTGCTGCACGGCGGCTTCGATGTCACCGAACGTGGGCGGCTTCACGTGCTCCACGTGGCGGATGACGGCTTGCGTTTGCGGATCGATGTGCAGCTCCGCCTGACAGCACGGGCAGGTGACCGTAATGAGTGCCGGCTTCGCCATAACAGGCTCATGGTAGCAGGAACGCGGTGGCCCCGGAGCACTGGAAGAGCAGTGCAACGGCGCAGTTCCGCTCCCGCGCGCCGCCGGGTTGGACAGGCCGGCGGAAACGCCGCGACCAGCGCGCTGCGCGGGTTCGAGCCCGCGCGTTCGCGGGGCTGCAACCGCAGCGGATACGGCTGATGTTGCGCTACACTTGCTGGCTGGTGCCGCGGTCCCATAGTGCCGCGGCGATCACAAACAGGAGGATTCGACATCATGGCTGGATTCAAGGACTTCGTACTACGGGGAAATGTAGTAGACCTCGCGGTGGGCGTCATCATCGGCGCCGCTTTCGGAGGAATTGTGGACTCGGTAACCAAGGACGTAATCACTCCGATCATCGGAATGGTGGGTGGGGAGCCGGATTTCTCGGCGGTAAAGGCGGGGCCGATCGGCATTGGGAGCTTCGTGAATGCGGTCATCGCATTCCTGATTAAGGCGCTGGTGGTGTACTACGTGATTGTCAAACCATTCACGGCGCTCATGGCCAGGCTGACACCGGCACCCGCGCCCTCCGCGCCGCCTCCCGCAACCAGAGAGTGCCCGGAGTGCTTTAGCACCATTGCGATGAAGGCGCGGAGATGTCCGCAGTGCACGTCGGCATTGGCGTAGCCAGGGCGCCTCGATCGTCGCCCGAACCTTCGGGCGGTCACAGGCCCACAGGTACCCCGGCACAGGTACCCCGGCCTTTACTTCCATTTTCGGGAGGGTTATCATTTACTGATGATTGATTCGAGAGGCTTGCGAATGCAACTGATACGTTCCGCTGTTCTTGCACTGATGACTTTCGCCCTAGTGGCGCCCGTGGCGGGTCAGGCCCGCACCGGCATTCCTCGCCGTCCGGATGGCAAGCCGAACCTCAACGGCATCTGGCAGGCTCTGAACACCGCTAATTGGGATCTGCTGACGCATGGGGCGGCGGCCGGGCCCCCGATGCTGGGCGTGTTAGGCGCCATTCCTCCGGGCCTGGGCGTGGTCGAAGGCGACGAGATTCCCTACCTGCCGGCGGCGCTGGCAAAGAAGAACGCGAACTTCGAGAAGCGCTGGACCGAAGACCCGGAGGTGAAGTGCTACTTGCCGGGCGTGCCGCGCGCCAACTACATGCCGTACCCGTTCCAGATCCTGCAAGGTTCGCCCACTATGTTGATCGCCTACCAGTACGCCGGCGGATCCCGCATCATCAATATGGGCAAGCCGACGGAGGCTCCCTCCGATAGCTGGATGGGGTGGTCCAACGGACGTTGGGAAGGCGACACGCTGGTGATTGACGTCAAGGGGTTTAACGATTCCAGCTGGTTCGACCGCTCCGGCAATCATCACAGCGACGCATTGCACGTGGTGGAGCGCTATACGTTGACCAGTCCGAACGTCATTCAGTACGAGGCAACGATGGAAGATCCGGGCACCTTTTCCCGGCCGTGGAAAATCAGCATGCCGCTGTATCGCCACATCCAGAAAGGCGCTCTGCTGATGGAGTTCAAATGCGTGGAGTTCACCGAGGAGATGCTGTACGGACACCTTCGGAAGAAATAGGCGGAACGGCATATTAGGAGGTTTCTCATGAGCCGGATTGCAATGAACCTAGCTCGTTTGGCGGCGTTCGCCGCGGTGGCACTGATTTCCATGACGGCAGCCACGGCGCAAACGCCAACGGCGAAGGCGCCGGCAGCCGTTAAGGGCTACGCCGCGCCGCGCACGCCGGACGGTAAACCGGATTTGCAGGGCATTTGGACCAGCGCCACCATCACCCCACTGGAACGGCCCGCCGAGTTCGCGAACAAGGAATTCCTGACACCCGCGGAAGTGGCGGAGTACGAACGCGTAATGCGGGTAAAGAATAACCAGGACAACCGCGGCGGCGAGAAAATCGAGGACCTCGCGCGTGCCTACAACGACATCTGGTGGGATCGCGGCACCCAGGTTATCAAGACAGGGCGCACCTCGCTGGTCGTCGATCCGCCGGATGGCAGGATCCCCGCTCGCACACCGGAAGCGCAAGCCAGGCTAAATGCGCGGAGGGAAGCGCAGCAGCAGAAGTGCAAGACGGCGGCTTGTTCGGAAGGCACCCTCAGCTCGGCCGACGGGCCGGAGGATCGGTCGTCGGGAGAGCGCTGCATCGCGTGGGGATCGTCGGTACCGCCGATGATGCCCAGCGCCTATAACAACAACTACCAGATCGTACAGAGTCCAGGCTACGTCGCGATTATGATTGAGATGATTCACGACGTGCGCATTATTCCCACCGATGGAACACCGCACCTGCCGTCGAGGGTTCGCCCCTGGCTGGGAGACTCACGCGGCCGCTGGGAAGGTGACACGCTGGTGGTGGAAACCACGAATTTCAACGGCCGGGCTGCCAAGGACTACGATCTGTCGTTCAAGAACGCTTCGCGGAATATGCGACTGGTAGAGCGTTTTACGCGGACTGACGCGGAAACGTTGACGTACCGCTACACGGTGGAGGATCCGCAAACATTTACGCGTCCGTTCACCGTGGAGCTTCCGCTGTGGCGGTCGTCCGGACCCTTGTATGAGTACGCCTGCCATGAAGGAAATTACGGAATGCCCGGGATACTTTCAGGCGCACGGGTGATCGAAAAGAGACGGGAGCTGGAGAAGAGCAAGCGGTGATGGGGTTGTAGGCTGGGTGGAAAGTCAGCATGCCGCTAGTCCCGGAAGAATAGGCTAAGGAACACCAAAGAGGAGGTTTCTCATGAGCCGGATTGCAGTGATCTTAGTTCGTCAGGCGGCGCTCGCCGCGGTGGTATTCATGTCGATCACGGCGGCTCTGGCGCAAGCCCCTGCGCCCGCGGCGAAGGCGCCGGCAGCAGCAGCCAGTAAGGGCTACACGGCGCCGCGCACGCCGGACGGCCAACCGGACTTGCAGGGCATCTGGTCGAGCGCCACCGTCACGCCGCTGGAGCGGCCCGCCGAATTCGCCAACAAGGAATTCCTGACGCCCGCGGAAGTGGTGGAGTACGAGCGCGCGGCGCGGGACAGGAATAACCAGGACAATCGCAGCAAGGACCGTACCACGGACGTCGCCAGCGCCTATAACGACGCCTGGTGGGATCGCGGGACCAAGGTCGTCAAGACGCGGCGCACTTCGCTGGTTGTGGACCCGCCCAACGGCAGGCTTCCAGCCCGCACCCCGGAAGCGTTGGCAAAACTATCGGCGAGCATGGAAGTTCAGCGGACAAAGTGCCGGACGGCGGCTTGTTCGGAGGGTACCCTAAGCGCGGCCGACGGGCCCGAGGATCGTCCGCCAGGAGAGCGCTGCATCGTGTGGGGATCATCGGTGCCGCCGATGATGCCTAGCGCCTATAACAACAATTACCAGATCGTCCAGACCGCTGGTTACGTCGCGATCTTGATCGAGATGATTCACGACGTGCGCATTATTCCCATTGATGGAACGCCGCATATGCCGTCCAAGGTTCGCACCTGGCTGGGAGATTCGCGCGGCCACTGGGAAGGCGACACACTGGTGGTGGAAACCACGAATTTCAATGGCCAAGCGGCCAAGGAATACGATACGTCGTTCAAGAACGCTTCGAAGAACTACCGCCTGGTGGAGCGTTTCACGCGGACCGACGCCGAAACGCTGACGTACCGTTACACGGTGGAAGACCCGCAGACATTTACCCGTCCGTTCACCGCCGAACTACCGCTGGCCAGGTCCTCCGAGCCCCTGTATGAGTACGCTTGCCATGAAGGGAATTACGGAATGACTGGGCTGCTGGAAGGTGCACGGGAGATTGAAAAGGCGCGGGAACTCGAGAAGAACAAAAAGTGATGGGATGGTGGGCCAGATCTTCCCGGCGAAACGGCCTGAATTGCGGACCGGAAAACAAGATCGGTGAAGAGAAGTCCATGCTTCGAACTCTAGCCACTGCCATGGTGTTCGCCTGGACCGGACTCGCTCTGGCGCAGAGTGGTACGCCCGCCAAGGCCGCCACTAAGACCTGGACCGCGCCACGCACGCTCGAAGGCCATCCGGATCTGCAGGGCGCCTGGACCACCGCGAGCGTCACGCCTCTGCAGCGCCCGGCGGAATTGGGAACAAAGGAATCGTTCACCGATGAGGAAGCTCGGACGTTCGAACAGAATAGAGTTCGTGAACGCGATGCCAACCGGCGGGATGGCGGCAGTTGGGCCGATATCAACCGCGCCTACAACGACGAATGGTATGAGCGCGGCACAAAGGTGGTGGAGACGAAAAGGACGTCGCTGATCGTCGATCCGCCCGACGGGCGCATACCGGCGTTGACGCCGCAGGGCAATGCGCAGGTGGAAAGAACGCGGGCGCACTTCGCCGAGCACGGCTTTGATGGGCCTGAAGACCGGCCGCTGCCGGACCGCTGCATCCAGTTGTCGCAGGTGGGGCCGCCGATGTTGCCGGGGAATTACAACAACAATTACCAGATTGTGCAGTCCCCGGATACATTGGCGATTTTCGCGGAAATGGGCGGCATCGTGCGCGTGATTCCCATCGACGCCGCGGGCGCCCGTCCTCATCTTCCTCAGCGTGTTACGCGATGGCCTGGCGACTCGCGCGGACACTGGGACGGAGACACGCTGGTGGTGGAAACGTCGAATTTCGATGCACGAGGCTATACGCGCTTCGGACTGGTCTACGACGGCCCCAGCGACGGGAACCTGAAGGTGATCGAACGCTTCAGGCGCACCGCACCCGACACGATCATGTATCGTGCCACGGTGGATGATCCAACGATTTACACGAAGCCGTGGACCCTTGAGATTCCCATGAACAAGACCGGGAGTCTGGTATACGAGTATGCCTGCCACGAAGGCAACCTGGGGATGAGCGGACTTCTTTCCGGCGCGCGGGCCGGGGAGCGGCAAATCAAGGGCCGCTAGATTAATATGGGAAAGAAGGAGCACTACACATGCGTTCGAAACTAGCCATTTTGCTGCTTGCCACGCCGTTGTGGGCCCATCACGCCTTCACCTCGGAGTTTGACGGCAACCGGCCCATCAAGCTGCGCGGCGTCGTCACGAAGATGGAGTGGATCAATCCGCACGCCTGGATTCACATGGATGCCAAGGACGACGCAGGTAACGTCTCCAGTTGGATGATCGAGTGCGGGACGCCCAATACGCTGCTCCGCCGCGGCCTGACGAAGACGTCGGTCACTCCGGGCATCGAAATCGTAGTCGAAGGCTACCGATCGAAAGACGGCAAGAACAAAGCCAACGGCCGCGACGTGACGTTCACCGACGGGCGGAAATTGTTCCTGGGTTCTTCCGGCACAGGCGCCCCCTACGAGAAGAAGTAACTAAGGGGACAGGCTACTCAGTCGCCGAAATCAGCTGAGAATAGTCCGGCTCCCGCCAGACTGCTTCGATAGTTATGGCGAGACTTGCCCGCGTGGTGCTCGAAGGCGTGCCCGTACACACGAAGCGACGGGCTGGAAAGGGAACTGGGCCGACCGCCACTCGCGCACTCAACGACATCCAGCAGGCCTCGCTATGGGCGGCGGCGAATTCGGCGATTGAGTAGCCTCTAGCGGCGCTTGAGGGTGGGGCGCTCTTCTTCGTCACCCTTACTGGTGTCGTCTTTGTCGCCGCCGGCTGAGCCGGGGGCCTTGCGCAGCGTCGGACGGTTCAGGTCTTGGTTATCCACCTTACGGCGGTTTTGCAGCGACGACAGGCGCGCCTTCACGTCGTTAAATTCCGAGGTGGTCACCACGTATTCGGGCCGCTCCTTCAGCAAGTCCTGAATATTCTTCTGCGCATTCTCAATGCGATCGCCAGTGAGCGGGTGACTTGAAAAGACCTTGGCCATGGTGCCGGGCTTCCGCTTTTCGAGCGACTGAATCTTTTCGAAGAAATCGACAAAGGCGCCAGGATCGTAGCCGGTCTTATAAAGATACTGCAAGCCCAACAAATCCGCCTCGCTTTCAAACCCGCGCGAGAATTGCAGGAATCCCACGGGGATCGCGACGCTCGCCGCCTGCCGGATGCCGTAGCCCGTCCAGCCGCCCATGAAAATCAGCGGAATAGTGGAGAGTTGCGCGATTTGGCCGCGCGTGGCCTGACGCGTGCCGTGCCGCGCGGCGACGTGCGCGATTTCATGCGCCATCACGCCCGCCAGCTCGGCTTCCGATTCCGCCTTCAGGATCAACCCGGAATTCACGAAGAAAAATCCGCCGGGCAGCGCGAAGGCGTTCACTTCCTCCGTGTCCACCACTTTAATGGTGAAGGGCACCTTGGCGTCGGAGTTGCGTACCAGATTCTGGCCCACGCGGTTGACGTATTCGGCGATCAATGGATCGTCCACGATCTTGGCCTGCCGCTCAATATCCTGAGCCAGAGCCTTGCCGAGCCCGATCTCTTTCTCGATGGAATAGAAGTTCACACCCTTGCCGACATCGCGGTTGCCGATCTCGTCGGGGTCCTTCTTCTTCGGGATCTTCTTCTCTTCCGCCTTCTTGTCGTCTGACTTTTTCTCTTCGGCCGCCTTCTTCAAGTCGACCTTGTTCTCCGGGGATTTCGTATCCGCCGCGAATCCTAAGAGAGAAATTAGGGAAACCGCCGCCAGGGCTAATGTGCGCCGCATACCAGGGATTCCTTTCCGCATGACTTCCGCCCAGTTACTCAATTAAGAGTATACGCCTGTTTGACGCGCGGCGTGGCCAAAGGAGGGTGTGCGACCCACAAGGTGTGATCCGGCAGTTTTCTTTTTTTGCAG
>CAMAUG010000083.1 GCA_945861255.1 Candidatus Sulfopaludibacter sp. SbA3 | reverse complement strand
TTCTCAGCGTCACCTTGTTCGAGCAAACGCCCATTCTACGGGCCTTTGACGACACTTACTCCCAGGAAAAATCAGACCTATTTTCTAACCAGTTGAGCCTGCTCGACTTATAGCCGGACACTACTGATAGCCCATTAAGAACCAGCAAGTCCGCTGTGTCCATGGAACATTTGTACTTATTCTCATGGGCCTACGGTTCTAAGATTGGTTCCCGGTTCCCGGGTGCCTTATTATTCAGAATTAACCGCTGATTTCTGAAAAACGCGCGCGGTCACAGATTGAAAGGCATCAGTTCAACTGGGATAAGCTATCCATTGCCGCGGGCATCACCCCCTGGCAGTTCTACTTCCGGCTTTACGAAGGGACTATGGGTAAGGAGGAGATCCGGGACTTCGTGCAGCATCTGTGGAAGCAGCTCCACAGGCCGATGCTGCTGATCTGAGATCGCCTGCCCGGCCACCACAGCCGCGTGGTTTCCGACTAGCAGCCTGGACGGCAACATCGCCGTGCATTACCCGCCCGCCTATGCGCCGGAGTTGAATCCAGCGGAATACGTCTGGCCCAACTCAAGCAACACGAACTGGCCAACTTCTGTCCCCACAACCGGCATCTCTCGGAGGCAGCGCGCTCGGCTCTCCGTTCCATGCAGCGCCGCCGCACCATCGTCACCGCTTGTTGGAAGCAGGCTTGTTTATTCCGATAATGTCACTGTATTCCACGAACGTCAGTAGACTAGCGGGAAGAGGGGAAATGCGGAAATTTGGTCGATTGGAGTCCGGGAAAAACGGGGGCAGACTTCGCCGGACGTTAATTCGAAGTTCGCCCCCTGCTCGCCTAGGGCGTTTGCGACGCCGTATAGGCAGCGATATTCAGCATGTCCTCATCGCTCAGGTTGGCGACGACGGGTTTCATCAGCTCCGTCCACTCGCCCTTCCGATTCCCCTGTTTCATGTCGAACATCTGCCGCACCACATAGCTGGGGGACCGCCCGGCCAGGCCTGGGATGGGGCCCATTCCACGCAGATCCGGGCCATGGCAGGCCCCGCATTGAACGGTTTTTCCCGCGCCCGTCTTCACGAGCGCTTCACCCTTTTTGACGCTGCCCACCGGCACGTATGCGAAGAATCCGGAGCGCGGATCGCGCAGGACCTCGGTGTGCTCGGCGTTCTCCGGCGTTTCAAGAATCCGGGCGCCGAGGGGTTCCTTCTCCTGGTTCTCCACCAGGAACATGCCGCCGGCGGGACGCGTCTTGGGCACCGTGGTGGTTTCGATGACCTTGATCCACGGGGTCCACTTCATGGAGCCGAAATACTGAGCCGCCGCCCTGATTTCGTCATCCGTCATGCCCTTGGCGATGTTGGTCATAATGGTGGTGTTGGGCTTGCGGGGATCCGAGCTCTTGCGGTTGCCGGCCTGAAAATCCTTCATCGTCTGGAAGAAATAGGAGTTGGGCAAGCCAGTGACTCCGGCGTTTTCCTGACGGCCCTTGCCATTCGGGTAATGGCACAAGGAACAAGCCCACACTTCGGGCTGCTTGCCGCGCGCGACGACATCGGGCATCGACGGGTGATCGCCCGGGTACCAATCGGCCGGACCGTAGCGGTTGGAAATTTGCGCGCGCGTGAACTGCGAGCTGCTGCCCGGCAGACTCTTCATGCTGGTGTCGGGAGCAGCGGCCGGGGCCGGTGTAGCGGGGGGAGCGGGAGTCGCCGGCGGCGGGCCTGCGAATCCATAGGCCCATGGAGGCGGCACGTCCGCTGCGTAGGCCATGCCCGCGGTCACGATAAATGCGAGGGCGATGATCACGATCCCGATCTTGGTTTTCATACAATCTCCTTGTGCGTCCAAACTGTTCCCTCAAGAAACCTTGGCGGCGGACGGTTTTCGCGCCACACCTCTGTATAGGTTACTACCACGCGAGCGCGAATGGGGCGGTCTGAAATCCGCCGGTATCCGGCGGTCCAGACTTGCTACTTGAATGGTGGGCGGTCACGGGATCGAACCGTGGACCTCGTGCTTGTAAGGCACGCGCTCTAACCGGCTGAGCTAACCGCCCAAGTCTAAAGAGTCAACAAATTCAGGCAGTCAGAAATGAGGTACTACCTGTGGTTGAACAATTCATCAAAGAACGTCGGTATTTGAAAGGTGTCAGCGACCAAACCCTCGCCTGACGCAAGGTCTCGTTCAAAGCGCTCCCGGTACTGGAGCGAGCCGCCATTATCGACAGAATAGCAGAGCTACGAAACTGAGAGGCGTGAAGCCTGTGAGGGTTGGAGGAATGCTTCACCATCAACCGGCTTGACACTCCGCGCTCGCTGCGCCGTTGCCTGGCTACCAGCAACATCGTGGACCATCCCCATTCCGGGGTTCGCGACCGCACGCGGCGAGTTTGCTGTTGGCGGCCAGGCATGCCGGCCCGCTGGAGATCGTGGGGTACCGGGATCTGTGGGCGCTTAGCGCGTCCGCGTCGAGGAGTCAGGATTGCGGAGCTTTGCGTCCTTCCCTTCTCTACAATAAGAGCATAGTGCTGGACGACCTTCTCACCGAGCAGTCTCACTCCGCTTCCCGCGACATTGACGCCTTGCCGACACCTGAAATCCTGGCCGTCCTGAACGCGGCGGACATGGAGGTGGCCGCAGCCGTGGCCCTGGAGATTCCACGTATTGCTGTCGCGGTGGATGCCATAGTCGGCTCGATTGAAATGGGCGGACATCTGTTCTACATCGGCGCCGGAACCAGTGGGCGGTTGGGCGTACTGGATGCCGCCGAGTGCCCTCCGACGTTCAACGTCCCGCCGGATCTGGTTCGCGCGATCATCGCGGGCGGCGCGCCGGCCATGACACGGTCGACGGAAGCTGCCGAGGACGATCCGGAATCTGGCGCGCGCGATTTGCTGGAGGCGGGATTCGCGCCGGGCGACGTAGTGGTGGGCATTGCCGCCAGCGGGCGAACCCCTTACGTGCTGGGCGCGGTGAAAAAAGCGCGCGAGATGGGCGGGATTACTTGCGGCATTAGCTGCACGCTGGATTCGGAACTCTCTCGCGTGGTGGAGTATCCGATGGAACCGAAGCCGGGGCCAGAGGTGCTCACCGGCTCCACACGCATGCGCGCCGGCACCGCGACGAAGCTGGTGCTCAACATGATCAGTACGGCGGCCATGATCCGCCTGGGCCACGTCTACGGGAACTGGATGGTGAACGTTCAGCCCACGAATGAAAAGCTCCGGGCGCGCGCGCGGAGGATCATCCAGCAAGCGGCCGGCGTCAACCCGGAGCGAGCCACGGAACTGCTGGATGCCGCGGGCGGCAGCGTGCGCACCGCCATCGTGATGCACAATAAAAGTGTGTCGCACGGGCAAGCTGTACAATTGCTCGCTCAATCGCGCGGACGCATCAGAGAGGCCCTCAAGTAGATTGGACAAGTTCTCGATTCACGGCGGCGTGCCGTTGCAGGGTGAAATTACCATCGGCGGCGCCAAGAATTCGGCCTTGCCCGCGCTGGCCGCATGCTTGCTGACCGCGGAGGCGGTCACGCTCGAGCGCATTCCTCCCGTGCGCGACATTGCCACCATGGAGCGGCTCCTCGAACACACCGGTGCGCGCGTGACCGTGGAAGGGGAGCGCGTGACCGTGCAGGCGGAGACCATTGAACGCCCGGAAGCGCCTTACGATCTGGTCAAGACCATGCGTGCTTCGAGCCTGGTGTTGGGGCCGCTGGCAGCCCGCTGTGGCCGCGCCCGCGTTTCCGTCCCGGGAGGTTGCGCCATCGGGGCGCGGCCCATCAACCTGCACATCGCCGCGTTGGAACACCTGGGTGCGACCATTCACCAGGAGCACGGATATATTGAGGCGCAGGCGCCCGGCGGCCTCAAAGGCGGAGAAGTACACTTCGACCGCATCACCGTTACCGGCACCGAAGATGTGCTGATGGCCGCCGTGCTGGCGCGCGGCGAGACCACCATCCATAACGCCGCGCGCGAGCCTGAGGTGGTGGATCTGGCCGAATTGCTGATCAAGATGGGCGCGCGAATTGAAGGCGCTGGTACTTCCGTGATTCGCGTGACGGGCGTGGATCGCCTGCATGGCGCGGAGCATCGCATAATCGGAGACCGCATTGAGACGGGCACGTTTCTCGCGGCCGGCGCCATCACTCGGGGCGATCTGACAGTGAAGGGATGCGAGCCAGAACACCTTCGCGCCTTCCTGGCGAAGCTGCGGGAAGCGGGAGTGGAAGTGACGGAACCAGCCCCGGGCGTGTTGCGTGCACGTGTTCCTGGAAAGCTGCGTAGCTGTGACGTTACAACCGAGGAGCACCCCGGATTCGCCACGGATCTGCAAGCGCAGTTCATGGCGCTGATGACGCAGGCCGAGGGCATTTCCATTTTCACGGAAACCATCTTCGAGAACCGCTTCATGCACGCGCTGGAGTTGGCGCGCATGGGCGCGAACATCCGGCTGGAGGGCCGCCGGGCTTTGGTCGCGGGCGCCACGATGCTATCAGGGGCCGAGGTGATCGCCAGCGACCTGCGCGCCAGCGCTTCGCTGGTGATTGCCGGACTGGCGGCGCAAGGCGAGACCATCATCGACCGTGTGTATCACATCGACCGCGGGTATGAGAAGATCGAAGCGAAGCTGGCGGGCGTGGGCGCCCGCATCCGGAGAATTTCATGAGCACGCCGCATAAGAAGCACAATCCTGGATTCCTTGCATTGGTGAATGACGCCAAGAGCGGCGTGAAGCAAATCGGCATCGACGAATATAAGGCCCTGCCGCGCGAGGATCATTTCCTGATCGACGTCCGCGAAGACCACGAGTGGGCCGCGGGGCACGCGACCGGAGCCCTCCATTTGAGCAAGGGGATCATTGAGCGGGATATCGAGACCGCGATTCCGGACAAGTCCGCGAACCTGATCCTTTACTGTGGGGGCGGTTATCGCTCGGCGCTGGTGGCGGAGGCGCTCGGCAAGATGGGTTACGCGAATGCAATTTCACTCGACGGTGGATGGAGCGCGTGGAATGACGCGGGCTTGCCGGTGACGCGGGAGGCTAACGGCCTGTCAACAGCGCTAAAAACGCAGCGTCGCGAGTAGTCAACCGGCTGCCGTTCCAGCGCGCGTAGCGAAATATCCAGCGACTCGCACAACCCAAGCGAGAACACAGTGGCCTCCTTCTTGGCGGAATTCACGAACGTGATGGGTACGTGCCCTGGTATCCACGATCGTCGATCCTTGCCGTCCTGACTGCGATAATCATGCCCTGGGTCGGCGACCTTGATTCCGCCTTTCATGACGAATGTCGTCTCTGAAGGTCGGCCTCGAGGCCGGTGGCCTGGAAACCCGCCAAACGAGCCCCATGAGAGTCCCCCACGGGTTGAACGCGACGTCACTGCCTGTGCGGCCAGGTCACCCACATAATTGGGTAGCGATACCCACGCCCAGTCACGGCGCAAGCCGACCAAGGCAATCAGAGCCGCAATAATTCCGGTCAGGCGATCGGTTCCCAGATTGATGGCAATCAGCGGAAGAACGGCAATAGGATTAGCTCGACCAAGACCGTCGCTTCCGGTGTGGGTAGCCTTCTTGGCGGCCGCCGAGTAGCACTGCTGGCACTAGGGATTCGCCCGTGACTGGACCGCGATGCCGCTGGCAGCGCTGGCGAACCGACTCAATCCTGAGTGCGCGGACCCGCATGCACGGCGGCGTGGCGGGGTCGCCGGGCGAACCTTTGACCCTACGCCGATCTGACGGTCCGTAAGCAGGCGTAAGGTGAAACACACGGTCCGGTTTGGTGCTCATAGTACCAGCGTACTCCGCGTTTTACCTCAACCCCCCGATAACGGTCTGGCGTCCGGGAGTCGATAACACCTCCAGGACACACAATGCACCTTCGTTACCCGATCATTACTTTGCTGCTCGCCAGCAGAAAATGGATGAGTTGTGAGATGACGGTGATCGCCGGTAAGACCGCCACGGGAAACCCTACTTGTCTCACCACTTCGCGATTGTTGGCAATGGCTCCGCTGGCCGCCAGCAGGGAACCTTGAAACCACGTCCACGGCAAGATACCGGTCAGCAGAAACGTAGTGAAGGCGGGGATGTTCAGCGGAAGCAGATGCCGGAAAACCACATACAGCACGGCCATTTGCGCGAGCGGCACCAGCAGGGACCAGGCGAGCCCCAAGAACGACCTTTTGTAGCGCAGCTTCAGATCCCGCAACACCAGTTCATGCACCAGGTCGCACACGTAAACCAAACTCCGCCTGCGCGCCGTTGTTCCGTCGCGATTCATCTTTTCTAGGTTCATTTTCGGCGGGAATGGGGTCTGGACGGGCCCACCTTGGCCCAAGTGGGCGGCCGCCACGTTTCGATGCCCCCGAAATTCATCCTCCGCAATACCGAAGTTAGCATAAGTCGCGCAGCCAACTTTGCGCGTTGACTGGCGCGCGGGCTTGCTTGCTTCCTGGACTCCGCTTGGCTTTGAAGGGCGCGTGGCGCGCTTGGGACGCGCTACACTAGCACTTTCACTGTGAGAATTCTCGTCATTGGCGGCGGCGGCCGCGAACATGCGATCGCTTGGCGTCTCTCCCTGGAAGGCCATGAAGTCTTTGCCGCGCCCGGGAACCCTGGTATCGCGCGGGTGGGCCAAGTGCTTGCGACTTCGGATTTCATGGCCGCGGCTGAATCCGTGCGGCCGGATCTCACGGTTGTGGGTCCGGAAGTTCCGCTGGCGGCCGGCATTGCCGACCAGTTCCGCGCGAAAGGCCTGTTGATCTTCGGACCATCGCGGGAGCAGGCGCGCCTTGAGGCGAGCAAGATCCACGCCAAGGAATTCATGCGCCGCACGGGTATTCCCACGGCGCGATTCGTGCGTGCCGAATCCGCGGACGCAGCTCTGGACGCCTTGCAGCAATTCGACTATCCGGTGGTGGTGAAGGCCGACGGCCTGGCTGCCGGCAAAGGGGTGATCATCGCACAAGACCGCGCACAGGCCGAGGATGCCATAAGCACGCTGGGCCCGGCGTTGGTGATCGAGGAATTCCTGCAAGGCGAAGAAGTCAGCTTCATCGTGATCAGCGACGGCACGAACGTGATTCCTTTCGAGGCGACGCAGGATCACAAAAGTGTTTTTGACGGCGGCGCCGGACCCAATACCGGCGGCATGGGCGCTTACTGCGATGGACGGATTCTGACGCCCCAAGACACGCAGCGCATTCTGGACACCATTATTCAGCCCGCCGTCGCTTCCACGGGATTCACGGGTTTTCTTTACGCCGGCCTGATGATGACCGCTGATGGCCCCAAGGTCATCGAGTTCAACGTGCGCCTGGGCGATCCGGAAACGCAACCGCTGATGCACCGCCTGGAGGGTGGTTTCGGCGACGCCTTGTATCGCTCCGCTCATGGGAACTTGAAGGACGTCACACTGCGCTGGAAAACGGAACCGTCAGTGTGCGTGGTATTGGCCGCGGCAGGATATCCCGGGCAAATCCGCACCGGTGATGCAATTACCGGTATCGAGGCGGCGGAGAGCACGCCGGGCGTACATGTGTTTCATGCTGGAACCAAGGCAGGCCCCCAAGGGTTGGAAACAGCGGGCGGCCGGGTTCTGGGCGTGACGGCTTCAGGCCCCGATCTGGCAACTGCAGTCCTCAATGCGTATAAGGCCGTCGAGTGCATCCACTTTGACGGCATGCACTACCGCCGCGATATCGCCCAACAAGGGCTCAAGCGTTGGCGCAGTTGAAAAAAGGTCCGGTCCAGAGTTGCGATATTCTGGGAAGACCGTGTCGAACGGTGGCCGCTCCGCGAGGTGTGGGTTGCGAATCCAGAACGTATCATTCCTGATCTGTGTGGCGGTGTGCGTGTTGGCTCTACAGCCCGCCGCCGAGTTACGCGCGCAACAGGTAAATGGCGCCGCGCCGCGGACGGCTGGCCGAAAGAAGATGCGCGCGTTTCATATGGAAACCCCGCCAACCCTGGACGGCCACGTCACCGAACTGGCCTGGCAGGGTGTTGCACCCGCGCAGGATTTCGTTCAGCAGCAACCCGTCGAAGGCGCTGAAGCGAGCGAAAAAACCGAAGTTCGCTTCGGTTACGACAACAATATGCTGTATGTCGGGATCATCTGTTTCGATTCGCAGCCGGACCACATCGTTGTCACGCAGAACCGCCGCGACGGCAGTTTGACGGACACCGACTCGATTCAAATCTTATTCGATACCTACCGCGACGGCCAGAATGGCTTCATCTTCGGTACCAGCCCCACCGGGATCGAGTACGATGCTCAGGTCTCCAAGGGCGGTCAGGGTGAGGGTGGCGGAGTGCCGCGCTCGGGCGGGGGCGGGGGTGGGGGTCAGGGCGCGCAGCAGGCAGGCGCGTCATCGTTCAATCTCAATTGGGACGCAGTGTGGGAAGTACACGCCCAAATTACCGAGCGCGGCTGGGAAGCCGAAATGGCAATTCCATTCAAGTCCTTGCGTTATATGCCGGGCCGGGATCAGACCTGGCGCGTTCAGGTGATGCGTAATCTGCGCCGCAACAATGAACAGTCCTTCTGGGCGCCGGTTTCGCGGGCTTTTGATCTGACCCAGGTGGACGCCGCCGGAGAGATCGAAGGCCTGGATCTAAACCTCCACCGGACTCTGCGCATGACGCCTTATGTGCTGGGTGGTTTCAAGCAGGACTATACGCGTCCGCAGGATCAGAACCAGTTTGCCCACAATGCGGGCATGGACCTGAAGTACAGTCTGACTTCCTCCCTCACGCTGGACACCACGCTGAACACGGACTTCGCGCAAGTCGAGGTGGATGAGACACAGATTAATCTCACCAGGTTCGACGTGTTCTTCCCGGAAAAGCGCCCGTTCTTCCTGGAGAATTCAGGCACCTTCGACTTCGGCACGCCGCGCGAAACGGAAATCTTCTTTTCCCGCCGCATCGGTATCGACGATTCCGGCCAGCAGGTGCCGATCGACGGCGGCGTCCGCCTGAGCGGTACCACTGGTCAGTATGAGGTCGGTGTACTCGGTATGAAAACTCGCGCTATCGACGGCGTTTCGGCCTCCAACTCTTTCGGCGTTGTGCGCCTGAAGCGCAAGTTGCGGAACCGGTCGAATGTCGGCGTCATCGCGATCAACCGGCAATCCATGTCACCCTTCGCGGGAGAGCGCGCTTTCAACCGCACGTTTGGATTTGATGCCAACCTGGGCCTGGGGCGCTACGCCAATTGGCAAAATTACTATGCGATGACAGTTTCCCCCGGCCTGAGCGGCAGCACGCACGCCGTGGCCTCCGCATTCCGCTACGATAACCGGCATGAACAGGTCATTCTGGGCTACCACGAGGTGGGGAAGAACTTCAATCCGGAGGTCGGATACGTGCAACGGTTCAATTACCGCCGCCCCACTTTCGGCTACCGCCAAACGTTCTATCCGGAGAACAGCCGCATTCGCAGCATCTATCCTCATATGCAATGGAACCGTTGGTACACGCTTGGACGGAACGAGGTGGAATCCGGCTACGACCATTTCGATTACGGCATGAATTGGCAGAGTGGCGAGGCGTTGGCCGTCGCGTTCAACCGGAGCTTTGAACGTCTGGATAGACCGTTCCAGGTGTTTCCGGGAGTGATTCTTCCCACCGGCCGTTACGGTTTCAACGAGATCCACGGCACCTACAGCACCAACCAGAGTTCCCCCGTCTTCGGCGGCTTGAACGTCACCATCGGCAACTTCTACAGCGGCACCATCCGGAGCGTGGGCCTGACGGGCGGCGTCCGCAAAGGCACAAACGTTTCCTGGACCGGGAACTGGACCCGCAACTTTATCGACCTTCCCGTGGGGGATTTCAGCACGGACCTGATCGGCCTGCGTTTCAACTGGAGCTTCACGCCCAAGCGCTACATACAGGCCTTTACTCAGTACAACAGCCGCAGCAATCAGGTGGGGACCAACATCCGCTTCGCATTGCTTTCAACTTCCAGCAACGGTCTTTTCATTGTGTACAATACCCGTGCCGCCACGGTGGACTACTTCGATCCGCACAACGTACAAAGGGTGACGCAAAGCCAGGCGCTGTTTATCAAGTTCAGCTACCTGTTCGACTATTGATCGGGAGCCGCTCGCATCGCGTTGTGTTGTGGCGTGCCGCGGCTGCGCTGGGCTATAATTCTACGGCAGCGTGAAGGAGACCAGCATGAAGCGAACCGTGTCGATTCTGTCGATTATCTTGCCGGCGATTCTGTCGGTGGGCTTGCCGGCGGCGGCCCAAACCGGCGCGAAGAACGGCGAATGGCGCACCTTCGGCGGCGATTTGGGGAACACCCGCTATTCCCCGCTGAATCAGATCGACGGATCGAATTTCAATAAACTCGAAATCGCATGGCGTTTCAAGACGGCCAATCTGGGCCCCCGCGTCGAATATAACCTGCAGTCCACGCCGCTGATGGTCGGTGGCATTTTGTATTCCACAGGCGGCACGCGCCGCGCCGTGGTCGCGCTGGATGCCGCCACGGGGGAACTCCTGTGGACTCATAGCGAAAATGAGGGCCGCCGCGGCCAGTCCGCGCCTCGCCAGTTCTCCGGCCGCGGACTTTCTTATTGGACCGACGGGCGTGAGGAACGCATTCTTTACGTCACGCCCGGCTACCGCCTGATCGCGCTGAATGCAAAGACCGGACAGCGGATTCCATCGTTCGGAATGGACGGCATCGTCGATCTGAAGCTTGAGGACGATCAGGAAATCGATCTGATTACCGGCGAAGTGGGACTGCACTCTCCGCCGACGGTGGCGGGCGACACCGTGATCGTGGGCGCGGCGCACCGCGCCGGCAACGGACCTCGCACCAAGCGCAATGTGAAGGGCTTCGTGCGCGGCTATGACGTCCGGACCGGCAAACGCATGTGGATCTTCCACACTATTCCGAAATCTGGCGAATTCGGATACAACACTTGGGAGAACGATTCGGCGGATTACACCGGCAACACCGGCGCGTGGGGTGTGATCAGCGTGGACGAACAATTGGGGCTGGCCTACATTCCCGTTGAACTGCCCACAGGCGATTACTACGGCGGCCATCGCCCCGGCAACGGCCTGTTCGGTGAATCCATTGTGGCGGTGGATTTGAAAACCGGCGTGCGCAAGTGGCACTACCAATTGGAGCACCATGGCATCTGGGATCACGACATCCCGTGCGCCCCCATCCTGGTGGATATCAACGTGGACGGGCGGCCCGTTAAAGCCCTGGCCCAGCCTACCAAGCAGGCCTGGCTGTACGTGCTGAATCGTGAAAACGGGCAGCCTGTCTGGCCCATTGAAGAGCGGCCCGTTGAAAAGGGCACCGTGCCGGGCGAATGGTATGCGCCCACGCAGCCGTTCCCCACCAAGCCTCCCGCCTATGACCGCCACGGCTTTGAGAAGGAGGACATCCTCGATTTCACGCCGGAACTGCGCGCCAAGGGGGAGCAGTTCGCCTCGCGCTACAGGCTGGGGCCCATCTTCACGCCGCCCGTGGTCAGCAAGGCTGAAGGACCTCTGGGGACCCTCGCACTCGCCGCGAACCAAGGTGGCACCAACTGGGCCGGCGGATCGTTCGATCCTTCCACGAACATCGCCTACGTTGCTTCTCATAAATCGCTCGCTTCGTTGGGTCTTGTCGCGCCGGATCCGCAGAACTCCGATATGGCCTACGTGCTGGGTACCGCCACCGAAAGAGTCCGTCCCCCAGCCGGCGGCGGAGGCGCGGGTGCCGACGGAGGCGCGGCGCCGGCAGGAGGTGTAGGCGGTTTGAACATAGATGGTTTACCTCTGTTCAAGCCCCCCTACGGGTCCATTACCGCAATCGACCTCAACAAGGGCGAGATTCTATGGCAGGTTCCGCACGGCGAAACACCGGACTTCGTCAAGAATCACCCTGCTCTGAAGGGCCTGAACATCCCGCGCACGGGACGGGCGGGAATCTTCGGAACACTAGTTACGGGGTCGCTGGTGGTGGCGGGTGAGGTGGGCGGTTTCGCGACTTATCCTCAGGGCCGCGGTGCTTACCTGCGCGCGTACGACAAAGCGACCGGTAAGGACGCCGGCACGGTCTTCATGCCGGCGCCGCAGACTGGCTCGCCCATGACTTATATGCTGAACGGCAAACAGTACATCATCGTCGCTATCGGCGGCGTGGGTTATCCGGCGGAGTTGCTCGCGTTTCGTCTGCCGGATTGAAAGACACCCGCAGGCGTTTAGCGAATGGGCGTTTCTTCGAACGTGACTTTGTCGTAGATTTCCGCCAGCGCGATCCGGCAATCCAGGCTTTCCAGGCGGCACGCGGCGTCCAAGCCGGTGGCTTCCGAGAGCAGCCAATCGCCGCTTGGTTGGCGCCGAAAGACTTCCACGCGCGGCTCGCCTTGCGAAACCAGTGCATACTCTTGCAGCGATGCGAGCGTCCGGTATTGCGCGGCTTTGAATCCGCGGTCGTAGGCCTCGGTGGAGGTCGAGAGGACTTCCGCGATGAATGTCGGGTTGAGCAGCGTGTCCTTGCCGCCATCGACGTACTTCGGTTCTTCGCACACCACAACCACATCGGGGTATGT
>CAMAUG010000082.1 GCA_945861255.1 Candidatus Sulfopaludibacter sp. SbA3 | reverse complement strand
GTCTGCGCGGACATCCGTGTAGAGCGGCCCTAAGTTCGAACGGCCGCAGCGACGCGGCAGCTCCGATTCTCCAGCGGGCCGCAAAGAATACAGATCCTCAGCCCCTCACTGGTGCAGCCCCGGCCAATTCCGGTTCGCGCGTTGAATTCGCAAAGTGGGATCTTTCAACCATTCCTTCTGGACATCCTTACTGTAGTTCAAGTAGAACTTGTCCTCTATGATCCTCCACGCCTCCGGATCGACGGATACCGCGTGATTCTCGCTCACGCCGTAGGCGCAGTAGCCGCCGTATTGCGGCGCATACCGGTCGGGATCCATGGCAAAAGTGTCGCGGTGATCCGCGGATGCAAATCGCCATGTCGCGCCACGCCAGGCGTGTGTAAATTGCGAGTTTCCTTTGACGGGCTTGCCGTCTGTGAAGTAGGCGACGGGGTCATAGCCCTCGATCGCAACACTGCGGCGCGTCTGATTGATGGGTGCGATTTTGTCAGCCGCCGGCAGCGCCACGGGTGCGGCGGCCAGCAGCGCGGTCAAGAACAGTTTGAGTTTGGACATGATTCGATTCCTCCTTGTGAAACGTCCGCCGACGGCTCAGGCGGGATCCGCGCCCTCGCGCTTCACGGCCAAACGGAAGTGAAACTGCATTTCGTTCCTGGTGCCGATGGCGCCCAGCACGGCCGTGGGTGGTTTTAGACCGTAATCGGTCAGCTTGACGACGGCATCACCGGCGAACATGAACGGAGGCGCGCCGCCGGGGGTCCAGTTCACTATGACCATGGCGGGCTTGGCCGTGCCGCGAATCGTCAGCATACCGTGCACTTCGTACTTGCCCGCGCCGGCCATAGCGACGCTGGCCGATTTAAATGAAATCGTGGGAAACCGGTCCGCCGCCAGCATGTTCTTGGTGCCCTCCTCCATGATCTTGCGGAGATCCTTCATGCTGACCCAAGTGTCGTGACAAACCAAGCTGTTAGCTTCAATGGTCAAATTCACCTTGGAGCGCTCCGGCGACTCCGGGTCCAGCAGGAGCGTGCCCGAGTAGCGGTCAAACGTGAAAACGTGTTTCTTGCCGCTGAAGAGGCCGGTTTTTTCCACCACCAGTTCCAGGCGGGAATCGCTGGAGGGCTTGATCGGAAACTGAATTTCGGCGCCGCGCGCAGGGGTTGCGGCAAGGATCGCCCAAATGACCCATAAGACGGCGGTTGTGCGGAGCCGAGCTTCCGAGGCGATTCTGAAAGGCGAGTTCACTAGTCTCATAATCGCTGAATCCGGTCCAGCAACGGAATATTCCTGGGTCAATCTGGGATGGGTCCCTTGGAACAAACGTCGCCCGTCGCGGGATAATGCAGACATGAACTTCACCGAACGTTTTCCACTCTCTGCACATCTGCTACTCATGTCATTTTTATTGCTTCCAGCCATGGCCGCCGATCCGGCCAGGCATGAGATTGGGCTCACCTTGGGAAGACTGATTTCCCAGGACAAAAGCGCGGGCGGCACCAAATTCAACCTGGACGGCGGAAACGGGATGCAGGCCAATTATGGGTACAGGCTTTTCAACGGGGAGATGGTCGCGATCTATGGCGAGGTTCATATGCTGGCCAATCCGCAGCGCCGAATCACGTCGTTGAACGGGGGGCTCACGAGGGACGTGGCGTCGCTGTTCATTACGCCGGGCGTCCGCGTGAAGTTCGCGCCGAAGAAAGCCGTCTCGCCCTATTTCGCGGTGGGCGGTGGATGGTCGGTGTTTGAGCACAGTAAACTGACGCTGGCGGGTGCTCCCAACCCTGCGCCCCGGAGCACCACCGGCGGCGTGTTCGACTACGGCGGCGGCGTCGATATCAAAGTATGGCGCTTCTTTGGCCTGCGTGGTGAAATTCGCGACTTCTATTCGACCAGTCCCACTTATAATCTCGCCTCGCTCCCCGGTAGGCAGCACAACGTCGTATTAAGCGGCGGTTTCACCCTGAATTTCGGGGAATAACGACGGTGCCGGCTGGGATCAATGAGTATGCTCAGACTACAAGGCAAGAACGCACTGATCACCGGTGCATCGTCCGGCATCGGCCAGGCCATCGCCGTCCGCTTCGCCCAGGAAGGCGCGAATGTCGCCATTAATTATCGCAGCGGCGCGGCGCAGGCCGAAGAGACGCGCGCCCTTGTGACGAAAGCCCGTGGGGGCACTCCCGGCCGGGAAATTCTCGTGCAGGCCGATGTATCGCAGGAGAGCGATGTCACCCGCATGTTCGAAGAGGTGATCGGTGCATTCGGTTCCCTGGATGTGCTGGTCAACAACGCCGGCATTCAGAAGCCTACGCCGAGCCATGAGATCCCCGTCGAGGATTTCGATCGCATTCTGGCGGTGAATCTGCGCGGGCCATTCTTGTGCTCCCGCGAGGCCATCCGGCATTTTCTGCCTCGCGGCGGCGGCGTGATCATCAACAATTCCAGCGTGCATGAAATCATCCCAAAGCCCAAGTATTTGAGCTATTCGATCAGCAAGGGCGGCATGGAGAATCTGACCAAATCACTGGCGCTGGAATATGCCGGCAGCGGCATCCGCGTGAACGCGGTGGGTCCGGGCGCGGTGGTCACTCCCATCAACAAAGCCTGGATCGATAATCCGCAAGCCAGAATGGACGTGGAGAGCCACATTCCTATGTCGCGGGCGGCGCGCCCGGAGGAAATCGCCAGTGTGTTCGCGTTCCTTGCGTCGAATGAATCCAGCTACATCACGGGGCAAACTATTTTTGCGTGCGGTGGGCTTACGCTGTATCCTGAGTTCCGCGTGGCATGGTCATCGGGGGAATGAGTGAAATGCAAAATCAAGTGGTTCTTATCACGGGTGCGACCGGCGGGCTGGGCAGTGCGGTGAGCGCAGCGTTTCTGCGAGCAGGGGCGCGCGTCGCCGGCGTATCCCGCTCCGGCGGAACGTCCAGCGGTGAGAATCACTTCCACATGGAAGCGGATTTGTCGACCCTCGACGCCGCGCGCAACGCAGTCGCCATGGTCACGGCGAAGTGGGGACGCGTGGACGCGCTGGTTCATCTGGTCGGCGGATTTGCCGGCGGCGCCACCGTGGCCGATACGGATGACGCGACATTCGACCGCATGTTCGACATGAATCTGCGTTCGGCGTTTCATATCGTCCGGGCCGTGCTTCCGGGAATGCGTGCCCAGGGCAGCGGGTGCATTGTAGCGATTGGAAGCCGCGCGGCCCTCGAGCCGTCCAAGGGCGCGGCGGCTTATTCGGCGTCAAAAGCGGCGCTGGTGTCGCTCGTCAGGACGATCGCGCTCGAAAACACGGACCGGAACATCACTGCGAACGTGGTCTTGCCGGGAACCATGGACACGCCGCAAAATCGCACCGCGATGCCGAACGCCGATTTCACCAAATGGGTGCCCACGGAGCAAGTGGCGAAGCTATTGGTGTACTTGATTTCCGATGAGGCCTCCGCCGTGAGCGGCGCGGTTATTCCAATCTATGGAGGCGATCTGTGATCGCAGCCGAGTGGATTGCGATCGCGTTGACTGGATATGCATGTGCCGGACTGTTATTTGCGTTGCTCTTCGTGTGCTTCGGCATGGAGCGCGTGGACCCCGCGACACGAGGATCGCGTTTCGGTTTCCGCTTGATCATGCTGCCCGGCGTGGCCGCGCTGTGGCCGCTGCTGCTGAGGCGTTGGGTTGTTTCATGACACGGCCACTTCGGCGCGCGCATTTTCGGATCTGGATCGCACTCGCGATCCTGGCTCCGGTTCTACTCATCGCCGCTTTGCGCGCGCGCACGAGCGTTCCAGGCAACCCGAACATCCGTTGGGAAGCACTTCGATGAGTGCCACCTACCAAGCCGTCACTTGGAACCGCCCCAAGAAACTGTACGATGCGGTAATCGCCTCTGGTGCGTTCCTCTACCTTGGTGTATTCATCGGCGTGGGCACCCTTGTTCATCCCAACGCCACCGCGGAAACGCTGATTATTCGCGGATTCGGAACGCTGGCGCTGCTACTGCTGCACGTGATTTTATGCATCGGTCCGCTGTGCCGCTTGCATCCGCGCTTGCTCCCACTACTTTATAACCGCAGGCACTTGGGCGTGACCATGTTCTTCGCCGCGCTGGTTCACGGTGTGTTCTCACTGGTCCAATTTCATGCGCTGGGCGACGCTTCTGTGCTGGTGAGCCTCTTGGTGTCCAATACCCGATATGCAAGCGTTTCGCAATTCCCGTTTGAAACTCTAGGGCTCGCGGCGCTCGTGATCTTGTTTCTGATGGCCGCCACCAGTCACGATTTTTGGCTGCATTTGTTCGGCCCTGTGGCCTGGAAGCGGCTGCACATGCTGGTTTACGCGGCCTACGCGCTGCTCATCGCGCACGTGGCACTGGGCGCGCTGCAATCGGAAAACAGTCCGGCACTTGCGGGAGCGTTGGGTGCGGGCATGATCACGGTCATTGCATTGCATATCGCCGCCGGCGCCACGGAACGCAGGGTGGACCAGAAGGCAGCCGCGATGGCGTCCGACGGGTACGTGGAGGTCTGTGCGGTCCACGCCATTCCGGAAAAGCGCGCGAAGGTCGTCTCCGCCGGCGGCGAACGCATCGCCGTGTTTCGTTACGATGGCAAGGTCTCCGCCATCGGCAACGTATGCCGGCACCAGGGAGGCCCGCTCGGCGAAGGCCGCATCATCGATGGCTGCGTGACGTGCCCGTGGCATGGGTATCAATACTTGCCGGACTCGGGCGCTTCGCCGCCACCATTCACTGAGAAAGTCTCTACATTTCGTACCAGGGTGGTGAACGGCACGGTATTCGTTCATCCAAGCGCCTTGCCTCCGGGGACGCGAGTGGAACCATCGAGCGTTGAATCGTTCGTGAACCTCAGTTCGTGAATCTCAGTTCGTAGCCTCATATGAGACGAGTCTCCATCACGCTGCTCATGCTCGCGGCGGCTGTCGCGGCGGTACTCGTGGTCGCGCAGCACCCCTTCGCTCCCAGCGCGTTCGAATTCCAGCAGTACCGCCAGTACTCGGGTGTCTTGGAAACCTGGCCGTATCCGGTGTTCATCGAAAACGGACGGTCCTATCTGCTGGCGGCGGCGGGCAAACACGGCTTTGACGCCGGCGAATTCGCGGGCCGGCGAGTCAGCTTCCATGGCGCACTGATTCACCGGCCGGAGGGGTACATGCTGGAAGTCCTGACGGGCTCGATGAAGTCCCGTGGTACGGCGCCGCCGCTCGCTGCACCGGTGAGCCTTGGCGAAGTCACGCTGACAGGCGAAGTCGTGGATACGAAATGCTTTCTTGGAGTGATGAACCCGGGTAGTGGCAAGGTCCATCGCGCCTGTGCCGCGCGTTGTATCAGTGGGGGCTTGCCGCCCGCTCTCCTCGCCCGGGACGCCACCGGTGAGACGCGGCTTGTGGTGCTGACAGGGCGCGATAACCGTAAGCTCAACCGGGAACTTCTCCCGTTCGCCGGGGAACACGTAACCGCGCGCGGCGAACTGCTACGGGCCGCGACCGGCCTCGTGTTGAAATCCGAGCCCCGCGATTTTCACCGGGAATAAGCAGCGTCCGGGGCGGATTCATGGCCATGACCGCCAGTGAATTCAGGTCGCACATTCCCGATTTTCCACTGCCGCTCCGTGCGCTCGAATCCGTGACGGGCCTCGGCAAGTTGTTTGACCTCTATGCTGAGCTGCGCACGCAAGACGCCTCGCGCCCCATCCTGGAGCGGCTCGTGGAACACCTCCATGTCACCTCCAAGGTGACAGACCGCGATCTCGCGCAGATTCCAAAGAAGGGACCTACGGTCGTCGTCGCCAATCATCCGTTCGGCATGCTGGAAGCCGCGGTACTAGGGGCGCTGCTCAACAGAGTGCGCCCGGACGTGCGATTTCTGGCCAACGGAATCCTGGCCCACATTCCGGAGCTGCGTGATGTGGTGATCGCCGTTGATCCCATGGGCGGCCGTGGCGCTGCCCTTTCAAACCAACAAGGCTTGCGAAAAGCTCTGGAGCACTTGCTCGCGGGCGGCTTACTGGTGGTCTTTCCGGCCGGCGAAGTATCGCACTTTCAACTTCGCAACGGAACGGTGACCGATCCGGCCTGGAGTGCATCCATCGCCCGTCTGATCGCGTTCGCCGCACGTTCGGGAACATACGCCGCCACGGTTCCGGTCTATATTGAAGGCTCCAACAGTTTCGCTTTTCATGCCGCTGGACTCCTGCACCCCCGTTTGAGGACGGCTCTGCTGGCGCGCGAACTTTTGAACAAGCGGCACTCCGTCGTGCGTCTTCACATCGGCGGCGCGATCGACGCGGAGAAACTTCTCTCCATCCCCACCAACGAAGCTCGCATCGAGTACTTGCGCTGGCGCACCTACCTGCTCGGGCAGCGCCGGGCCTTCAAAGCGGATACCAAAAAGGCGCTCGCCCGCCGTGAAAGCGCCGAAGCAGTGCCCATTGCCGCCGCGGCAGATCCCAAAAACATGGAAGCGGAAGTGGCGAACCTGACGCCCCTGGCGGCCTCCGGGGAACAAGCGGTGTATCTGGGCCAAGCCGGAGAAATTCCGCAGGTGCTGCAGGAAATCGGCAGACTGCGCGAGATTACATTCCGCGCCGCGGGCGAAGGGACAGGCAAACCCATCGATTTGGACCGCTTCGATGAACACTACCTGCATCTTTTCGTTTGGAATCATGCCAAGTCCGAACTCGTGGGCGCCTACCGGCTTTCGAGCACGGTGTGGGGAACGGACCATCTCTATACCGCCACTCTGTTCGGCTACTCCAACGAGTTCCTTAAGCGCCTGGGGCCCGCGTTGGAGCTGGGCCGTTCTTTCGTGCGCGTGGAATACCAACGCAGTTTTTCGCCGCTGCTGCTGCTGTGGAAGGGTATCGGCCAATACGTCGCTAGGAACCCGCGCTACAAAGTGCTGTTCGGTCCGGTGAGCATCAGCAACCGGTATCAGCCGTTATCGCGCGAGATTATGGTGAGTTTTCTAGAACGCCGCGCGTCGCTGATGGGATGGGCCGCGTCCGCGTGGGCGCGCAATCCCTTCCACCGCCGCTCGGAAATCCCGCTCGCGCCGGAGCAGGATTTCGACGTCGAAGATCTTTCCGCGCTGGTATCGGACCTGGAGCCGGAGCGCGCCGGTGTTCCCGTCCTGCTGCGCCAATACCTGCGCCTGGGCGGCAAATTGCTGGGCTTCAACGTGGACCCGCAGTTTAACAACGCGCTCGACGGTTTGATTCTCGTCGATCTGACCAAGACCGATGCGAAGCTCCTCGAGCGTTACTTGGGCAAGGCCGAGGCCGCCCGCTTCAACGAATTTCAGGAAGTAGCCTCGAAAGGAAAATATGCCGCATAGCAAAGCGTTTTTGATCGCGAGTTGGACACTGCGTGGCATCGCCGCCGTGATCCTGCTGCAGACGTTGTTCTTCAAGTTCACCGGAGCCGCCGAGTCCGTATATATCTTTCGGACCGTCGGCATGGAGCCATGGGGACGGATTGGATCGGGCGTCGTGGAGCTGATCGCTTCCGTCTTGTTGCTTATGCCCAGCACGGTGGTGATCGGCGCCGCTCTTTCGCTTGGAACCATCACGGGCGCCATATTCTTTCACTTGACCAAACTCGGCATCGCCCTGCCGGCGGTGAATGACAAGGGCGAGTTGTTCGCCCTTGCGCTGGTGGTATTCGCTTGCTCCGCGGCCGTGCTATTTCTGCACCGCGGGGAGATTCCTGCCACGCTGCGCATGTTCGGCATCGCGCCGGCGTTGGCGCGCGTGGACATACGGACGCGCGGCTAGCCAGCTGTAGTCCAGCGCCACGGGAGCGGGCTGCGTGTTCCTCCACGAGCGGCCGCAGTGAGCCTTGGTGGTGTGATCGTGAGCCCGGCTCCGGGGCGTTTTGTGCCGATGCGATGCGTCACGCGCACCGTCTACCGATGCCGCGCGGCGGTCAGTTCCTGAAGGTGCGCGCTACGCCGTCCGGAGGGCCCGACGCCTCGCCGGAAGTGCAACACCAACCGCAACAACTCCCGCACGGTCATAGGGCGCGCACCGCGGTCGCGGTTCATAGCCCCAATCTCAAAGGCCATCCGCCAGTGGTGCACCAGGGCGGCATAGGCGCTCACCAGACTGACTGCCGGATCGTAGATGTGAGTGGGTTCGCCGGAGACGCCGTTAAGTTCGATCACCTTGAACTGGCCCGCCTGAAGAGCTTCGACGGAATCCGCCCGCACGTCGTAACGTCCGAAGTAGAAGCCGGGGTGCGCGTTGCTGATGCGGCCGATGGCCTCTTCAAGCGCCGGCGTGTGAAGCCGCCAGCCATCCAGAAAGATCGCCCCCCGGCAGTGCGAGCCGATCTCCACCAACGGGACGGTTTCGCCCGCGGCAGGCACGTCTTCCATCGGTCTTTTGCACGATGCATGGTAGACATCGGCGATGGAAGAAGCGCGCGCGTCGAGGGCCACCAACTCCCCGACGCTAAGGACCCCGTCTCCCGTGACTTTGGGAAACATCTTCCGGGTAATAGAAAGAACGCGGCCGCGCTGCTGGTGCGGGTAGCGGGCCCAAAAAATGCCGAACTCGACGCCCGGCACGTAGCGCTGCGCGATGATATCGCCTGTAGCCTGCTGCAAGTACGCGCCGGCCTCGGCGGGCGTCCGGATGATTGCAACGCCGGCGCCACGCTCTCCCTGATCGGGCTTGAGTACAAGCGGATACTCATGCGGCTGGTAGTCACGCTGCCCCGCGTGAATCACTTCAAACTCGGCCACCGCACCGGGAACCGTGCTGAGGTGCGCCAGAATGTGAGACTTCGATTCACCCACCAAACCGCTGGATGGAATGCCGGGATTGACCGCCGTAAATACAGTGAACGAACGGTGCCTGATCGCCAGATAGAGAAAGTAAGGCGCCAGAGGAAGATAAACCGCCCACGGTGGCCAAAACTCCCAGCGTTTGCGCTTCACAAAGCGAACCGCGCGCGGAAATAGTTTGTACAGCCCGAACGCGGCGGCGGAAAAGGGCGCGAAGGCCACGGCGCCGCTTCCATCCGCGCGCGCCCCTTCGCCCAGCAGCGCTGTTCCGCCTACCAGCAGAGGGGGCCACAACGCCGCGGCCAGCAGAAAATAGCCCGCGAACGGCCAAAAGCGCGTACGCAGCAATCCGGCGGCGAAGTAGGTGGACAGGCGGAGCCCTGGGGTGAACCGGCTGATCAGTACCACTGTCCGTCCCCTCCGGGACAGCCACTCCGAAGCTCGATCCACCCGCTCTTTCGAGAGCATTCGCGACAGGGGCCAACGGTTCAGGCCCGCGCGGCCCAGCAAACGGCCGCACAGGAACACGAGCGTGTCGCCCACGAAGATCCCGGCCAGGCACGCCAACGTTCCTTCCATAAAGCCGAGTCTCCCTTGGGCGATCAGTACCCCCGCCGCGATACACGCGAGGTCTTCACTCGCGAGAGTTCCCAGCGCGATTAGGAAGAACTGGGACATCAAGCGCTCCGCCGAAACCTGGCTGCCGCGACGCCGCGATCTTCTGCGCCGGAACTCCGCTCGGCCGCCGCGTATCCGTCGGCGGTGGGGCACCGGCGCGCCATGGTCAGAGTCCTTCCGGGCTGCCATTGGCAGGGTGCGGCCGGAGAATAGAAGAAATCGATCTCAAATGGGCGTACCTTGATCCAGCTAAAGCTCACCGTCGCGGCGTCTGAACGGTGCATGCAAGTAGAGTAAGCGCTGGGGCCCGTAGCATGGCTTTCATGGAAGCGGCATAGCAGGGCTGCGTCCACTGCCTGACCTCGCGCCATGCGCGCAAATTCGGCGTTGCGCCGCCGGGCCACGCCCTGGGGATCGAGAGATGAAGACGTCAGCGGCATCAATCCTTGCGCGCGGCGGGTGATGGCGATCGATTCGCCGTTCCACTCCGCGACTGCCACCGGCGAATCCGGCTCGAGGACGGCCAGCGTGAACGGGGCATACATGCTGACGTCGCAGCGCTGCAGCGCATCGCAGACACCGGAAGCCGAAGACTCGCCGATCAGTTCATGCACCAGCAGGCCGCGGCTGGCTCTTGCCATGCGGACCCCGGGAGGCCTGCCGTTCAACAGGCATAAGCTCAAACCGAATTCGTTTACGGCGATCCAGGAGCCGCCAAAATCTCCATCCACCGGAGCGGCAAAGCGTACGCTGCCGCGCGCATGGAGTTCCGGCGCCGACGCTGGTTTCCGCGTGTTCTTCTCGTCGCGATTACACAGCAGGTGGTAGCCGTCCGCCTCGTGAATCCAGCTTACCGTGCACATTCACGCCGCCTCCGCTGTGGGCTCGCCAAGGCCTTGGGACGCCCTGTAGCGCAACGTGGAGGGTGAAGTGCCAAAGTCCGGATGCATGTCGATCCCGTGCCCGCGCAGCGTCACGGCGATCAACGCGAAGTGATGGATGGTGTGGCTACTGAGCGCCTGAAGTTCGCGCGCGACGCTCGAATGTAACAGGGGGCTCCCCTCGCCCGCCGCAGCATCCTCCATGCGCACGCATACCGGATGGCTCCCCGGCCATGGCAGCGATTCGAGCCCCCGCAACACAAGGCGTGCGCGGGCCGCCGCATGCTGGCGGCAACGCTCCACGGCCTCATCTCGCCGCCGGGCATCGTAATCCACCACGCCCACGCCCGCGCCGTACAAGAAACATTCGTAAAACTCAAGGATGTGCCGGAGATGGCTGGAAACGCGGTGAGGAGCCATATTCGGCGGCGGTGTCCGGAAGACGTCATCACTGATGGTATCCAGTAGTTCCAACGCTTGCCGCAGCCACGCGACGTTGATGGCGATCAGAGACTCAGTGGCGTTTGGCATTTTTGGTCCTCCCGATGCGGCGTTTGGGCGCAGCGGCTCGGGTCGGCCATCTGCGCGGCCGGCGCGTCCGCTCCTGACAGGGAATCCGCGCGCCGAGACGTTTATTCCGGAATATTTGACCTGCATGCCGGATTAGTGTCGCAGGTGACCATGTCGAACACTGCCCCCTCCAGCGCGGCCGCCGCGTTTCGCGAGCACTACCCCGAATACCTCATGGAGGCGGCCGCCCTCGGCCTGTTCATGATCTCGGCATGCTCATTCGGCGTACTTCTGGAACATCCGGGTTCCACAGTCTATCAAGCTATCGAGAACCCTTTGATTCGCAGGGCTTTAATGGGTGCGGCGATGGGGCTGACGGCAATCGCGCTCATCTATTCGCCATGGGGCAAGCGCTCGGGCGCACACATGAATCCGGCGGTCACCATCGCGTTTCTCGCGCTGGGGAAAATCGCCCGATGGGACGCTATCTTCTACATCCTGTTTCAGTTCGCCGGTGGAGCCACTGGGGTTCTGGTGGCGGATACCCTCATTGGCCCACCGCTGGCCGATGCGGCCATTAATTATGTGGAAACCGTTCCAGGATCCGACGGCGCGGGTGTCGCATTCGCGGCCGAGCTGTTGATCTCGGCCATTCTGATGTTGACTGTATTGATCGTTTCCAACTCCCGGCACTTCGCTCGCTGGACGCCTTTATTCGCGGGCGCCCTGTTGGCCATCTACATCACGTTTGAGGCGCCGCTCTCCGGCATGAGCATGAATCCGGCGCGAAGTCTATCATCGGCCTTGTTTGCGATGAACTCGAAGGCCTTGTGGGTGTATTTTACGGCGCCTCTGATGGGCATGCTTATTGCGGCGCGCGTGTATGAACTGGTAAAGGGCGCTCGCGCGGCGCACTGCGCGAAATTCCATCATCACAACAATCAACGATGCATTTTCCGCTGCACTTTTGGAGAACTCAATGCCCTCTAACCACTATGACGTCATCATCATCGGCACGGGAGCCGGCGGAGGAACCCTGGCGCGGCGCCTGGCCCCTTCCGGCAAGAAGATTCTTCTGCTGGAGCGCGGCGGTTACGTTCCGCGCGAGAAGGAGAACTGGAGCTCCACGCAAGTCAACCTGAAGGGCCGTTACCAAACCAAGGAAGTCTGGCATGATGGCGACGGCAAAGAGCTGCACCCGCACACAAATTACTGCGTTGGCGGCAACACCAAATTCTACGGGGCGGCCCTGTTCCGGCTGCGCGCCGAAGACTTCGGAGAACTCCACCACCACGGCGGCGTCTCCCCCGCCTGGCCGATCTCTTATGATCAGCTCGAGCCATACTACACGCAGGCGGAACACCTCTATCAAGTGCACGGAAACCGTGGCGAGGACCCCACCGAACCCCGTGCCGGTTGCCCCTATCCGCACAAGGCCGTGAGCCATGAGCCGCGTTTGCAGCAGTTGAGCGAAGATTTCGAACAGAGCGGGCTGAAACCTTTCCACACACCTTTAGGAGTGATGCTCGACGAGGGCAATCCGCGCAGCCAATGCATCCGCTGCGCCACCTGCGATGGCTATCCGTGCCTGCTGTATGCCAAAGCCGACGCGCAGGTGCTGGGCGTTGATCCAGCCCTTACCTATTCCAACGTCACGTTGAGAACGAACGCCTATGTGGAGCGCCTGATCACCAGCGCCAGCGGCCATGAAGTAACGAAAGTGGCAGTAAAGAACGGCGACGGAACGCTGGAGGAAATCTCAGGCGACGTCGTGGTGGTTTCGGCG